>JANPOH010000518.1:0-1964 GCA_031427895.1 Betaproteobacteria bacterium | reverse complement strand
ATCGCCAATATTGCCGGCAGCTTGAGCGTAGGCTGGCTCGCGCAAAAGCATCGCATGAAGATGCTTTTGTTCTGGGTGTACGGCGCGCGCGCGGTGGCAGTCGCGGTATTTCTCGTCGCGCCTAAAACCGCAATGACGTTTTATATTTTCGGCGCAGTGCTGGGCCTCACCTGGCTCGCGACGGTGCCGCCGACCGCCGGCCTCGTCAGCAAACTTTTCGGCACGCGTTATCTCGCCACGCTGTTCGGCTTGACGCTGCTATCCCACCAGATCGGCGGCTTTTTCGGCGCGTGGCTGGGCGGCGTTGCCGTTGACAGCACCGGCAGCTATCAGTGGATGTGGTACGCCGACATCGCGCTGGCGAGCCTGGCGGCGGTGGTGAATCTGCCGATACGCGAGGCGCATCCGCGGGCGGTGGCGGCTTGATTGTAAAATTCGCTCATCATTGACTCGAACACGATTGTAGAGGAGCGGGCGGATGAAACGATTGCTTGAGCGCTTGCTCGGACGCGGTGAACCCGCGTTGTCGGCGAAGTCTCTGCCGACAGTTGATGTGCCGACACTGGTGCTTCGCGAAGGTGCAACGTTTCCTATTGTGGAATGGAGTGCGTTGGACGCGCATGCGCCGGTGAGCGACGACCCCAAGGTGCTCGATGTTTTTTGGACGGCTGTTGCCGCCGCGTGGCTTGATAAGTTAAGGCAAACGCTGGGGGGGCATTACCGCGTCGTTGAGTCGGAGCATTTTCTCCTGTTGAGCGCGCTCGATGCGCGCCCCGCGAAAGTGCTGATGGATTTTGCCGAGAAAACGCATCGGCGAATCTTGTCGCTGCTCGACGGCATTACCCGGAATACCGAAAACGGCAAGGTTTGTATTCTTGTATTTCGGGACAACGACACGTATTACCAATATGTGTCGAATTATTATCCTGATGAGGGTGAATTTGCACAATCCGGTGGTATGTTTCTTCAGCACGGGTATGGGCATTTCGTATTCACCGAGGGCGATATGTTCCAGATGGAGCCCACGATCGCGCATGAACTCACCCACTGCCTGATGCAACACCTGCCCATTCCCGCGTGGCTGAATGAGGGAATCGCCGTCAATGCCGAACGCAGAGTTTGCGTTGTCGGCGCGCCGCTGGAAACGCCAGAGGAGTTGCACCGGATGCACCTGGACTTTTGGAATGAATCCACAATTCAGGAATTCTGGTCGGGAAAGTCGTGGCAGCGGGCGGGCGATAGCAACAAATTAAGCTACGATCTGGCGACCCGCTTTGTGCAGCTTGCTTCCGGCGACAGGGACAGATTTTGCGCGTTCGCGAACGCGGCGGACTCGGTGGATGGCGGCGCGAGTGCCGCTATCGCCAATCTTGGTTATCCGGTCGCGCATCTCGCGGATGCGGTGTTGGGTGAAGGTGAATGGTCGCCAAAACCCGAGGCGTGGGTGGACGGCATTGAACACGGGCAGTTCAATAAGGTCTGTCTGCTGACAAGTATATGATCTCAAGAATTATTGGCGGCGTATGCGTACTGTTTCTGATGCCGGGCTGCAACAGTGACGCGCCACCGACACAGGGAAAGTTGCTCACGTTCGATACGGTGTGCGACAAGGATAACGAGGGAAAACGTGTGTCGCTCGAAGGTTTCTTGAATTTTCCTGGAAAATTCAACGCCAAAGCGCCATTGATTGTAATGCGCCTGCAATCGGCGCCTACGCGTACCAGTAAAGGCATCGGCGTGAGTTTGAAGCTGAACGCAGGGACGAATACCGTAGAGGCGCCGCCGGACAAATACAACGAGCGAGACTTAAAGGCGACCACCTGGGACCGTAAAACCGTTTACTATTTGCACTGTGTTACAAAATTACCAAAGAAACCCCTTCCCCTTCAGGGGGAAGGCGGGGATGGGGGTGGGGTAGATTCGGCTGTCCCCCATCCCACCCTAGCCCTCCCCTTGAAGGCTGA
>JANPOH010000517.1:0-4042 GCA_031427895.1 Betaproteobacteria bacterium | reverse complement strand
GGAAGGCGCCACCGCCAACGCCCTGCCCAACCCGGTGCCGGATGAGGTGCGCGAAGAGCGCCGCGCGCGCTTTATGAAAACGCAAGAGAAAATCAGCGCCGCGCGCCTGAAGAAAAAAGTCGGGCAAACCATGACCGTGCTGGTGGACAGTAATGACGGCAAAAAAGCCATCGCGCGCAGCAGCGCCGACGCACCCGAAATCGACGGCAGCGTATTTCTCAGCAAGCCCGGCACGATCAAGCCCGGCGACTTCGTGCAGGTGAAAATCACGCGCGCCGACGCGCATGATCTGCATGCATCCCTTATATAAAATATTGTTTTAAAACAAATGCTTATGATAGAGCGACTGCTGCGATGGGCAAGAGCGCTCAAAGCCGAGGTCGTGGCGCTGTGGTTTTGCTACCGCCATCCGCAAATGCCGTTGATCGCAAAAGTGATCGCGATCATGGTGGTCACTTACGCGTTTAGCCCGATTGATCTGATACCCGATTTCATTCCCGTGCTGGGCTTCCTGGACGACGCCCTGCTGCTGCCCATCGGCATTTGGCTCGCACTGAAATTCATCCCCCAGCCGGTGCTCGAATCCTGCCGCGCGAAGGCCGCGGCATGGCTCGCTGAAAAACACGGCAAGCCGCGCAACTGGTGGGGCGCGGCCGTCATCATTGCGTTGTGGATCGGAGCGGCGTGGCTCACCTGGAGCTATTGCCGGCACTGGTTTGCGCTGGTTCCTATCGTAGCGTCGTTATAATCCGGCAATCATGGCGCTCAATCGACCGCGTTTTAAAAGACCCAAATTCGAGCGCGCCGCATGGCGCGAATGGCTGATTATTGTTGCGCCCGCCGCATTACTGATTGTTGGGGCCTTCTGGCTGGCCTCGCGCTTTATTCAACCCGCGCCGCCCTCCACCATCACCATCACCACCGGCGGCGAAAGCGGCGCTTATTACAAATTCGCCCAGCGTTACCGTGACGCGCTCAAGCTCGACGGCATCACGCTCGAAATCAAGCCGTCGGCCGGATCACTGCAAAATCTCGCGCGCCTGCGCGGCGCGAAGCCGGAGGCGAGTGGCGCGCTCGTGTCCGGTGGCGCGGCGCCGGAGGCCAGCGTCGCCTTCGTGCAAGGCGGCACCACCGAGCCTGAAGACTCGAACTCCATGCTGTCGCTGGGCCGCATGTTCTACGAGCCGGTATGGATATTCCACCGCCTGCCGGCCGACATCGACCAGCTCACGCAACTGCGCGGGAAACGCATCGCCACCGGCGCCGAGGGCAGCGGCACGCGCCATCTCGCGATGCAGTTGCTCGCTGCGAGCGACGTGAACGCCGCCAACACCGCCTTCGTCGAATCCTCCGCCAAAGCCGCCGCCGAGGCGCTGCTCGCGGGCCAGGTGGACGCTGCGTTCCTGGTCTCCGCGCCGGATGCCGCGCTCGTGCAGGAGCTCTTGCGCGCGCCGGGCGTAAAGCTCGTGAGCTTTACGCAGGCCGAGGCGTATGCGCGGCGCTATCCGTGGCTTGCGCGCGTGGTGCTGCACAAAGGCGTGATTGATTTCGCGCGGGGCATTCCCGCGCGCGATATTGAACTCGTGGCCGCGGTGGCGCTGCTGGCGGTGCGCGACGACGTGCATCCCGCGCTGCAATTTGCGCTGGCGCAGGCCGCCGCCGAGATCCACCGCGCGCCGGGCATTTTTAACGGCGAGCAGCATTTCCCGCAATCGCAAGGCACCGAACTGCCGATGAGCAAGGTCGCGGAACGATTCCATAAATCCGGCCCGCCATTTTTTCAACGCTACATGCCTTTCTGGATCGCCGTGTTGATGGACCGGCTGCTGGTGCTGCTGATTCCCGTCGTCACCATTCTGATACCGCTCATCAAAATCGTGCCCATGATTTACGGCTGGCGCATACGAAAGCGCCTGTGGCACTGGTACGACGAACTCAAAAAACTCGAACAAGCCATCGCGGACGAACCCGAAAACCGCGACAAGCATCAGCAGGAAATCGAACGCATCGACGACGCCGTATCAGGCATTCCGCTGCCGCTGCAATATTCAGAGCAGCACTACAACCTGCGCGCGCACATTGAGTATGTGCGAAGGCGGATGGACGTACAAGGATGAAGGCGGAAGGATGAAGGATGAAGGATGAAGGATGAAAACAACCTGACCAGCGGCCTGCAGTTGACTGTTTTCATCCTTCCGCCTTCATCTTTACAAAGAAACCCTCCACCTCCGCAATCTCGCGCGTACGTTTCATCGGCGGCAGGCTGCGCCAGATGCGTTTGCCGTAGGGCTTATCCACCAGCCGCGGATCGCAGATCATCAGCACGCCGCGATCATTTTCGTCGCGGATCAAGCGCCCGGCGCCTTGCTTTAACGTAATCACCGCCTGCGGCACCTGATATTCCATGAAGGCATTGCGGCCTTCACGATTCATCTTATCGATGCGCGCGGCGAGCACCGGATCATCCGGCGGCGAAAACGGCAGCCGGTCAATAATCACCACCGACAGCGCTTCGCCGCGCACATCCACGCCCTCCCAGAAACTTTGGCTCGCTACCAGCACCGCATTGCCCAGCGCGCGAAAGCGGTCCAGCAGCTCGGTGCGCGAGCCTTCGCCTTGCAGCAGCACCGGGTAATCGAGGCCGCGCGCTTTGAATTCCTCGCGCACCAGCTCGCACGCCTCGCGCATCGCGCGCAGGCTGGTGAACAACAAAAACGCCCTGCCCTCGCTCGCCATCAGCACCGGCAGCGCGGCCTTGACCACCGCCGCGGTGTACTCGCGCGTATTCGGGTTCGGCATCGCCTTGGGCACATACAGCAACGCCTGCTTCTCAAAGTCAAACGGGCTGGGCCAGGTGGCGGTGGGCGCATCGTCCAGCCCCAGCTCGCCGCAGTAATGTTTGAAATCACCATTCACCGACAGCGTGGCCGAGGTAAACACCCACGAGCGCGACGTCTCGGTCACTTGCTTGCGAAAAATCTCTGAAATCGACAGCGGCGTGGCGTGCAGTTGCAACGAGTGGCCGAACAGCTCGATCCAGCGCACGAAACTATCGTCTTTTGCCTCGCGCCAACGCGCAATGGTTTGCGCCAGCGCCTGCGCGCGCTCGCGGCACAGCTTAAGCCCCTCGCTGCGCTCGGCCTGCGAATCGAGCAGCACATACAGCGCGGAGAGTTTCGCGCCGGCGTTCTCGATTGCGCTCTCGAACGCCGCATCGTCCTTGATGTCTTTTTGCGTCAGGCGACCGTTGTCCTCAAGACGCGTCAGGCGCAAATCGCGCGCGGCCTTATCCAGCGCAATGGCGGCCTCGGGCAGCGCGGCAAAGTCGCGCGCGCCGGCGATGGCCTCCATGCGCGAATCGCGCGCCAGATCCAGCAGTTGCGCGGTGGACACCGTTTCACCAAAAAACAGACTGGCGGTATCGGGCAACTGATGCGCCTCGTCGAAAATCACCGTGTTGCATTTGGGCAGCAGCTCCGACACGCCTTCATCGCGCAGCGCCACATCGGCAAAAAACAAATGATGATTCACCACCACCACGTCGGCATCCAGCGCCTGCTTGCGCGCGCGCATCACAAAACATTTGTCGTAGTGATCGCAATTCGAGCCGAGGCAATTCTCGCGCGTGGACGTCACATGCGACCACACGCCCGCCGTCTCCGGCACATCCGCCAAGTCAGCCTTATCGCCGCTTTGCGTGCGCCGCGCAAAGCTCGCGATCACCTGCAGATAGCGGGTATCCTCGCGCGTAGGCAAGCGGCCATCGGCCTGCGTATTCTCCAGATGGTAATGGCACACATAATTCGCGCGCCCCTTCAGCAGCGCCACCGACACCGGCGCCTTTAACGCCGCACGCACCGTGGGAATATCGCGGTCAAACAACTGATCCTGCAAGGTCTTGGTGCCGGTGGAAATAATCACCTTGCCGCCCGACAGCAGCGCCGGCGCCAGATAGGCGAAGGTTTTGCCCGTGCCCGTGCCTGCCTCGGCAACGATAACCTGTTGTTTTTGAATGGTTTTTTGTATGGCGAGCGCCATCTCA
>JANPOH010000516.1:0-15467 GCA_031427895.1 Betaproteobacteria bacterium | reverse complement strand
GCGAAAATTATAGCATGCTCCTCTCCCGCCTCGCGACGCCGGCCATCGCCTTCGCGCTGCTGTCGCCACTGGCGATCGCACCCGCCGCCATGGCGCAAACGCCGCCGCCGGTCGCCGTGAAAACCAGCGATTATCAGGAAGCCGTCGCACTGTTTCGCCAAGGCCAACTCGATCCCGCGTTAGCGCGCGTGGATGCGTGGCTGAAGTCGCGCCCCAAGGATGCACGCGGGCGTTTTTTGCGCGGCATGATCCTCTCGCAACAAAATAAAACCGACGAGGCGATCCGCATCTACATCGATCTGACGCAGGATTTTCCCGAGCTGCCCGAACCGTATAACAACCTCGCGGTGATCTACGCCGCTCAAGGCGATTACGATCGCGCCCGCGCGCTGCTGGAATCCGCCGTGCGCGCGATGCCTAGCTTTGCCGCCGCGCACGAGAATCTCGGCGACATTTACGCGCGACTGGCGGCGGCGTCCTACGAAAAGGCCGCCAGCCTCGATGCCGCAGGCAAGACCGCGCCCGCCAAGCTCAAAGCCGTCAACGATTTTTTACCCAGCGGTAAACGCTGATGCCGCGCCAGCGTTTTGTTATCATGGCCGCCCCTTCAATTTAACTTTACCAATGGAATCAATATGTTAAAGACACTACTCGCCACCGCATCCCTGTGCCTATCGCTGTCATTGACCGCTTTCAGCGCTCAGGCACAAAACCCGCAAGTCGAAATGCGTACCAGCATGGGCGTCATCGTGCTGGAACTGCAACCTGAAAACGCACCCGAAACCGTCAAAAACTTTCTGCAATATGTAAAAGACGGTTTCTACAGCGGCACCATTTTCCATCGCGTGATCGCGGACTTCATGATTCAGGGCGGCGGCTTCACCGCCGACCTACAGCAAAAGAAAACCCGCGACCCGGTCAAGCACGAGGGCGGCAACGGCCTGCGTAATCAGGTGGGCACCATCGCCATGGCGCGCACCGCGGACCCGCACTCAGGCACCTCGCAATTTTTCATCAACGTGGTGGATAACCAGATGCTCGATTTTCGCGGCCCCGGCCCGCAGGAAATCGGCTACACCGTATTCGGCCGCGTGATCAAAGGGCTGGATGTGGTCAACAAAATCCGCGGCGTTGATACCACGGCGCGCGGCCCGCATCAAAACGTGCCGGTGCAAACCGTCACCATTGGAAAAGTAACGCTCATCGAAACCGCCAAACCGCCGGCCAAAAAATAAATAACAAAATCACAAAATTACGAAAGAAATCCAATGATTAAATTACAAACCAATCACGGTGATATCACCATTGAACTGAACGCCGAAAAAGCCCCCAAGACGGCCGCTAACTTCGAGCAATACGTCAAGGACGGCCATTACGACAACACCGTTTTCCACCGGGTGATCGACGGCTTCATGATTCAGGGCGGCGGTTTCGCGCCGGGCATGAAACAAAAAGACACTCGCGATCAAATAGAAAACGAAGCGAAGAACGGCTTGAAGAACGATCACTACACCGTCGCCATGGCGCGCACCTCCGACCCGCATTCGGCCAGCGCGCAGTTTTTCATCAATACCAGCGATAACGATTCTCTGAACCACACCGCACCCACGCCGCAAGGCTGGGGCTATTGCGTATTTGGCAAAGTTACCGCCGGCGCCGACGTGGTGGATAAAATCGGCAAGGTCAAAACCGGCCGCAAGGGCTTCCATGACGACGTGCCGGTGGATGATGTGGTGATTCAGAAGGCGACGGTGGTCTAACGGCGCGATCAAGGATTGCGTCGTCAGGATTGAGTAACGCCGACGCTGCCGGGGTTTACTCAATCCTCGATCCTGAATGAACCATACTCTCCTAATCTCCGACCTGCATCTCGCGGCTGAACGGCCGCACATTAACGAGCAGTTCTTCACCTTTGTTCGCGACATAGCGCCCGCGGCGCAGGCGCTCTATGTCCTCGGCGATCTGTTTGAATACTGGATCGGCGACGATGACCATGACGATCCCCTGAACGATGCGGTGGCGCGCGCGCTCGCCGCCCTTGGTACGTATGGCGCGCGCGGCACGCGCGTCCACTTCATGCAAGGCAACCGCGATGTGCTGATCGGCGCGGATTTCGTGGCGCGTTGCGGCGCCGCGCTGATCGCCGATCCCGCCGTGATGGATTTACACGGCACGCGCACCCTGCTGATGCACGGCGACACACTTTGCACCGATGATCTCGAATACCAGAAATTTCGCGCCTACGCGCATGACGCGGAAAACCAGCGCAAGTTTCTCGCCCAGCCGCTACAGGTCCGCCGTGAGCAGATGCTCGGCATGCGCGCCCAAAGCGAACAGGGCAAAAAAGTGAAAAGCGCAGAGATCATGGATGTCTCCCCCGCCGCCGTGGAGGCCGCCCTGCGCGCGCACGGCTACCCGCGCCTGATACACGGACACACGCACCGGCCCGCGCGCCACACGCACAGCGTCGATGGTCGCGCCTGCGAGCGTTGGGTGCTGGCCGATTGGTACGCGCGCGGAAGCTATTTACGCTGCGATGCGGGCGGCTGCGCGGTGCTGCAACTGGCGGGTTAAATAATCGATAGCCGTTCGCGTTCGTAACTATTTGTTTTTATTGTAATTTTTAATAGTCCTACGATTTCTCCAGCGCCTGCTGGAAATCCGCGATCAAATCCTCGGTATCCTCGATGCCGATCGACAGCCGGATCAGCGTTTCGGCGATGCCCATCTCGGCGCGACGCGCCGCGCCCATTTCCCAGTAGATGGTTTGTGCTATCGGAATCGCCAGCGTGCGATTATCGCCCAGATGGCTCGACGATATCACCAGCGCCAGCCGGTTAAGGAAATCGCAGCAATCGATGCCGTCCGCAAGTTCAATACTCATCAGCGCGCCGTAGCATTGGAACAGCTCGCTGGCCCGCTGGTGCTGCGGATGATCCTCAAGGCCGGGGTAATACACTTTGCTCACCTTCGGCTGCGCGACTAGAAAGCGCGCCAGCGCCAGCGCGTTAGCGGAGGATTTCTCCATACGCAGCGACAGGGTTTCCGCGCCGGTGGCGATGCGGTGCGCGGGTTCGGCCGCCAGCGTCGCCCCCACATCACGCAAGCCTTTCTTGCGGATCTGCTGGATGCCCCACAGCGCCGGTTTGGCGTTTTTATAGTTGTCGTAAATGTTAGGAAATTTCGTCCAGTCATAAAGCCCGGTATCGGTGACAGCGCCGCCCAGCGCGTTGCCGTGGCCGCCAATGTACTTGGTCAGCGAGTTAATCACCAGGCTCGCCTTGTCGCGCTTCGGGCGATACAGATACGGCGAGGTCATGGTGTTGTCCACCACATAAATCAAATTGTGCTTCGCGCACAGCTCACCGATGCGCGCGAGATCCGCCACCTGCGTGCGCGGATTAGCGATGGTTTCAACAAACACCATGCGCGTATTCGGCTTGATCGCGCGCGCCACGTTATTCACGTCGGTGGGATCCACGAAGCTGATGTCGCAGCCCCAGGTGTTGAAGGTGCCGAACAGGCTGTTGGTATTGCCGAACAAAAACGAACTCGACACCACGTGGTCACCCGCGCGCAGCAAGGCAATGCACATCGAGGCGATGGCGGCCATGCCCGTGGCAAAACACGCGGTGGCGATGCCGTCCTCCATCTTGCTCACCTTCGATTCCAGCGCGGCGGTGGTGGGGTTTCCCTGACGGCCATAGGCATAACCCGCCGCCTCGCCCTTGAACACGCGCACCAGATCACGCGAGTCGGGATAACCAAACGCCACCGCAGCGTGCATCGGCTTGTGTACCGAATAATGCTCGATCGGCGCTTCCAGATCGGAATGCAGAATAGTGGTCGTGAATCCATTTTTCATCATATTCGCCTCGCGTGCCTTGTAAAAACAAAAAACCCGGTTCGCTTTCGCTGCACCGGGTTTGAGTCGTAACTACCTTCTCCTTAGCCGGATTTATTACGCGCCCGCAAGCTGATCTCAAATCGGCGCGATGGAACAACAGTAAAGTTACCCGCCCCATCACGCTTTGTCAATGCGCCCGCGACATGCGGCGTGCCGCCGGTAGATCACGCGATCTATTGCCGCCACGGAGGAAAGTCACCCGAATCGGCCACGCTGAATCAGAACAAATATTCCCTAGGGTAAAACAAGACGTCGCGTTCTGCGTGATGGTATGACACATAGCCGCCGCTGCCGAGCACGCCGGGAATATTGAGTATGAACGCGGCAAAAAATTCGCCGATAGAGTCATAACGGGGCAGGTCTTCGAACACGTCATCACCCGACAACATGACTTTGCCGGCGTGCTTGCCGCGTGTGATCAGCAGCCAGTACCGCGCGTCGCCGGGGATATGCCCAAAAGGGATGGCGTGTGCATGGTAGTCCGGTATTTCGCCGGAATCGTCCTGATAATCGACATCGCGCGCCCATAACATGATGTGGTCGATGCTTTCTTTCCAATGCTCGACGGGCAGCAGAACGAAACCAACCTCGTTCTGCGCCACGAAAAATTCGGCGCCATTGAAGGCGGCGTAGATGTCCAGCAGCGCGTGCGCAGCCGCGCCGTGTTGCTGCCGCAATAGCTCGACCTGTTTCGCCGACAGCGCCTGCCCCGCGCGATGCGCGACGGGAATTTCCAGGCAATCCGATGCGTCCAGTGTGTTTCCGTCATTGCTGATGCAGGCACGGATACGTGCAGATCGATGCGCCAGCAGTTCGCGCACCAACTCATGCGCGGTGTTTTTCGATGCAAGTTCGGCGATGCGTGACTTCAGTTCCTTCTTTGCCACGACTTCCGCCGGCGCTTCGATCCGCGCAAATTCAGTGCGCTGTTCCGCAATGTAATCGAGCAAAGCCTCATCCATACTCTCGTCTATCAGCGATAACGTGAGGTCGGTGGCCGCCCACTTGTCGTTCAACTCTGGCGATAGTGGGATGGGGACATCCTCGCCGCGAATATTTGCACTCATGCTAACGGGGCCTGAAACGGGTTCGCCGTTCAGCGCGTTTGCCAGAATCTTCGCGGTTTCAGCGAGGCCTCGCACGTGCGCGAAATCCGCAGCCGCCTGCACGCTTTTCCGTTTCGATTTCAGGATGCTCTGGATGCCGTCGCAGTGCGCCACCGTGCAAACTTGAAGTGCGAGGGTTTCCGCCGCATTCAATGTCCCGCCGCGCGCAAGTTTCTGCTGGAGCGCCGCGCGCAGCTCCCATGCCAGCTCGGCGGCGGAACGTTGCTTGCGCTGGGCAAGTAAATTGTCAATGTAAGGCGTCACAAAAAATTCATTTAAAAACAACATGTTACATACTTTTTTCGAATGCCGCGTTTAGATGTCCAGCGCCAGCCGCCACTTGGCGTCGATGGCCTGCGCCTGCTCCAGCACCGCCTTGTATTCCAGCAGATCATCGATCACATCGGCGGAGGATTCGATGCCATCGGGTTCCTTGCGCAACGCCGCGATCAGCGCATCGACATAGTTGACACCTTCTTGCGCATCGAACCATTGCGCTTCGTCCGATTCGCCGTCCGGCAGTTCCATTTCTTCATCGAGCATGTCTTCGAGTTCTTCCAGCGACTGGCTGACGAATGACTCCAGAACCGGCAGGCCGTATTTCACGCAAAAGGCATCAAGATCGTCGGCGTGTGCGATGGCCTTGCCGTTGACGAATGTATCGAAGCCGGGTTCTTTATTGTCGAGCACGATGTAGAAGGCGACGGACATGGGATCCCTTTTCTTTATGAATTCGCGGCGTCTAGCGCGCGCCGTGACGCCGCCAGTTGCAGCTTGTCGCGCAGCGGTTTCCACGGCCAAACGTGTTTCCAAGTAAATAATAGCGCGCCCTTCGCCGTCAAACGATGCGCGCCGTTCTCGGACTGGCGCATAAGATAGCCTTGATTGACAAGTTTGATGGTCTCGTCGTCGAGCCTGCGTGCCAAATCGAACAACGGCGATTCAACGCTCAATGATGGCAGTGGCGCTGTGTCGCGCGATACGCGGGCGCGCAGTTTCACGAATGCGGCATGAAGTTCGGGCAGAGACATGCCCGGAAAGCGATAGACGCGCTTATCGGCGAACGCCGGGAACGTTGACGGCATGGGGCACGTATTCACATCCAGCATCAAGCCGCCGGCGAATACTTGCGTGAACTCGACATAACTGAACTTTTGTACCGCGCTGGCCGCGAGCGTGATGTTCACCGCAGTCGGGTCAGTGGCGTGACGAAACAACAGAAACGAAGTGCGCGAATGACTTTTCACGATCTCGGATGCCGCGACGGGGATGAAGCCCAACGCGGCGAGCTGTTCAACGGCGCGCGCGCCGCCCGCATCCAAGGCCGCGATTACCGACTGAACGTCAATGGGTCTCAAATCATAGGCGGCGGGAATGCGTTCGTTGCGCCAGACGAGTACCGGTCCGAGTGCGTGCTGGAGCACAACAAAAAAAATCGCCACCCAGAAAATTATGGCTACGAGTGAGGTAAGGATGTCAGTCATCGCCAACCATTTCCAAGAAAAGACTCGGTCACATTGCACCCCATCGCGCCAAGTGATGCGCGTCTGCACCTCGCGCCTGTTTTTTGCTGTTGAATGCCGCTTGGGCGATCACACACCAGGCAGAGCCGCTCAAACGAGTAGATCCATCCACAGCTCGCGAGCAATTCCCGCCCCGCCGCGAGCGCGGCGGGCGGCGCACGTATGTGACCGAGCGCAAGCGCGGCTTCGAGCGCCGCATACTGGTCCGCCTCCGCCCAAAGTGAGCTGGCACCCTGCGTATAGAGTGGCCACGCCTCAGGCTCGGTCTGGACGATTTCTTCAAGTGCGTCTGTCACCGTGTGCGCAAGGTGGCACAGGTCGAAAACCCTGGACTCGACGCGCCGCTTTACCGGGGGCCAGGTCTCCGATCCCCATGGAATGGAGTTCGGCGCCTCAATGATTTCGCCGTGAAACGACAGGGCGACTTCGCGCCCCAGCGCCGGCCAGACCTTGGGTTGCGCGGAGACGATTACATCCCAAACGCCGGCAAGCGAGATTCCGTCCTGGAGCACTTTTTGCATGTCGGGAATCGGCCTGGGTACACGGGAACCCGCGTCCGGCGAGAGACTCTGTAATCGGGTCATGGCTGCAATAGGGCTTTGACAGTAGACCATCTCAGGTGCCTTCAAATTCTCCAGTGCGTACGCCTTCGCCACAGCGCTGCCGCACTGCGCCTCGTCTATAGTCACACGCGCGCAAGATGCCATATCACAATCCGAGGCCCCTTTTCATTACGGCCTTCATCACTCCCGCGTAAACGCGAAATCCACTTCCGGCGCCAGCCCGCTGATAATGCGGGCGATGGATTTCCCCGAGCCGCAGGCGTGCGTCCAGCCGAGCGTGCCGTGGCCGGTATTCAGATATAGATTCGGCGTGCGCGTTTTGCCGATCATCGGCACGTTGCTCGGCGTGGCGGGCCGCAGCCCGGTCCAGAATTGGGCTTGCGTGCTGTCGCCCGCGCCGGGAAAAATATCCTCGACGCGCCGCACAATGGCTTCGCAGCGCACGCGATTCAGATCGCGGTCGTAGCCGTTAAATTCGGCCGTGCCGGCGATACGCAGGCGGTCCCCCAAGCGCGAATACACCAGTTTGAATTCGTCGTCGGTCAGTGACACCTGATTGGCTTTGGCCTCGTCCTTCACCGGCATGGTCACAGAGTAACCCTTCGCGGGATAAATCGGCAGGCGTATGCCCAACGGCGCGGCGAACAACGGGCTTACCGAGCCGAGCGCCAGCACGTAGGCGTCGCCGCGGATGCGTTGAAAGCGGCCTTCGGCATCGGTGACCTCGACGTGTTCGATACGCGCCCCTTTGACATTGTCGTCGGTACGCAAGGCCGTCACCGTATGGCTCATCAGGAACTTCACGCCGCGGTCATGGCATAGCTGCACCACCTCGCGCGCAAACAGATTGGCGTCGCCGGATTCGTCCTCGGCCGTGTACGTGGCGCCCGCGAGGCGCGAACGAATGTGGCTCAACGCCGGTTCAATCGTCACCGCTTCGTCAGCCGATACCACGCGGCGCTCGCAGCCCAGCTCGCGCATCAGTTCCGCGGGTTTTAACGCCGCATCGAATTCTTTTTGCGTGGTGTAAAAATGCAGTATGCCCTGCGTGCGGTGATCGTAGGCGATGTGCGTGTCGCGCCGCAGCGCCTGCAACATTTCACGGCTATACAGACCCAGCCGCACGATCTGCCCGATGTTGCGCCGCGTGCGCGCGGGCGTGCATTCGCGCAAAAACTGCAAGCCCCATAACCACTGGCGCAGATCGGCGCGCAGCCGAAACAGCAGCGGCGCATCTTCCCTGGCGATCCACTGCAACACCTTCAGGGGCGCGCCCGGATTGGCCCACGGTTCGGCATGGCTCACCGAAATCTGGCCGCCATTGGCGAAGCTGGTTTCGGCCGCAGGGGTGGCCTGCCGGTCGAGAACGATGACCTCGTGCCCGAGTTGCTGCAGGTAGTAGGCCGAAGTGACGCCGAGCAAGCCCGCGCCGAGCACGACGACTTTCATCGCCGCAGTTCGTTCAGCATGTCGCGACCGGCTTCATCGCCGCGCGCCTCCAGCCCCTGAATGACGCCTTCGCGGTCCTGCGGCAGGCGGTTCTGGCTCATTTTCCATTTGCCTTGCAGACGGCGCACCGGTATCTCGATGCCGACGATGGCTTTTAACATGGTGTTGATGTAATCCGCCGGGGCATCGGTGACCTGCCACGGTTTTTCAAGCGCCGACTCTTGACTCGCGGTTAGTCTTGTCACCAGCGCACGCAGCCACTCGGCGTCGTCCACGATCTTGAGCGGCCCCTGCGCGTGGGCCACGGCGTAGTTCCATGTCGGCACCACCTTGCCGTGTTGCGCCTTGCTCGGGTACCACGATGGCGTGATATACGCCTGCGACCCCTGGAACACCGCCAGCACATCCACCTCGGCGTTGAAGCTGCGCCATACCGGATTGGCGCGCGCCACATGTCCACGCAGGGTGCCGAAGGGTGCGGGCGCCGCATCGATCAGGAACGGAATGTGGTTGGCCTCCAGCCCCTGCGGCGTCATGGTGACCAGCGTCGCCAGCGGATGCGCCTGAATCAGCGCATGCATCACTTCAACGCGATCTTCGCGGAAGGCAGCGACGTCGTACATTCAGGGGCTGCGAAAAAGGATGTTACTAATCCACCGCTTCCAACTCGAGCGCGAGTTGCTGCGCGGCGGATTCCTTGGCCCGCTTGCTGCTGTCGCGGCGCTCCTGCTCCACGCCATCGAGGTACGCCTGGGTGATGTCGCCGGTGACGTATACGCCGTCAAAACACGAGGCCTCGAAATTCTTCACCTTCGAATTGACGCTGCTCACGTCGTCGATCAATGCGCCGAGGTCTTGATAGATCAGTTCGTCGCAACCGATTTCGCGGGAAATCTCTTCATCACTGCGGTTGCTGGCGATCAGCTCTTCGCGCGTGGGCATGTCGATGCCGTAAACGTTGGGGAAGCGCACCGGCGGCGCGGCGGATGCGAAATACACTTTGCGCGCGCCGGAATCGCGCGCCATCTGCACGATTTCGCTGCTGGTGGTGCCGCGCACGATGGAGTCATCGACGATCAACACATTCTTGCCGCGAAACTCCATGTCGATCGCGTTCAGTTTCTGCCGCACCGATTTGCGCCGCACCGCCTGCCCCGGCATGATGAAGGTGCGTCCGATATAGCGATTTTTAATGAAGCCTTCGCGATACGGCAGATTCAAATGTTTGGACAGCTCCATCGCCGCCGGGCGGCTGGAATCGGGTATCGGTATCACCACGTCGATATCGAGATGGCGATACTCGCGTTTGATCTTCTCGGCGAGGCTGTCGCCCATACGCAGCCGCGCCTCGTACACCGAGATGCCGTCGATCACCGAATCGGGCCGCGCCAGATACACGAATTCAAATAGGCACGGGTTGAGCGACGCGGCGGGCGCGCACTGGTGGCTGTAAAAATTGCCGTCCATGTCGATAAAAATCGCCTCGCCGGGCGCCACGTCGCGCACCACTTCGTAACCCATGGCGTCCAGCGCCACGCTTTCAGACGATGCCATGTAATCGTAGCCGGCATCCGTTTCAATGCGGCCAAAAATCAGCGGACGAATGCCGAACGGATCACGAAACGCCAGCATGCCGTAACCGGCGATCATTGCCACCACGGAATACGCGCCCTTGCAGCGCAGATGCACGCCCGACACCGCCGCGAAAATGGTGGCCGGGTCGAGCTTGTATTTGGTAGCGTTGTTTTGCAGCTCGTGCGCCAGCACATTGAGCAGCACTTCTGAATCCGAGCCGGTATTGACGTGGCGCAGGTCGGAGCGGAACAGATCGATTTTAAGTTGTTCGGTATTGGTGAGGTTGCCGTTGTGGGCCAGCACGATACCGAATGGGGAGTTCACATAAAACGGCTGCGATTCGGCGACCGAGGACGCGGAACCCGCCGTGGGGTAGCGCGTGTGCGCGATGCCCGCCAAGCCGGTCAAGGCGCGCATATTGCGCGTGCGGAACACGTCGCGCACCATGCCCATGCCGCGATGCGAATGAAAGTTGGCGCCGTCGGCGGTGACAATACCGGCTGCATCCTGCCCGCGATGCTGCAGCACCAGCAGCCCGTCGTAGAGCAGTTGATTAACCGGCGTTCTGGCTACTACACCAAGAATTCCACACATCGCCCGGCCTCGGTTATTGACGTATTCACCATGCTGACCACTAACTATACGAAATGTTTTTTGCCCAGTCCTGCGGCAGCCACTGCTTGACCAATCCCGCGAGCTTCTCCAGCGGCGCGGCGAGCATAGCATCTTTCCATACCGGCTGACGCGGCAACACGGTCAACCCGGCGCCCAGCACCAGCACCAGCACCACCAGCACCCCGCGCGCCAGTCCGAATACGCCGCCCAGCAATCGATCTTCGACGGCAAGGCCGGCGCTCTTGATGAGCTTCGAGGCCAGCATCGCCCCGATGTTCATCGCTACCAGCACCACCACGAACACGATCACCACCGCCGCCAGCACGCGCCAGCTTTCATCGGGAATCTGTTGCGCCAGCAGCGGCGCCACCGCGCCGCCATAGGCGCTGGAGACGACAAACGCAACCACCCAACTGCCCAGCGCGATGACTTCGCGCACCAAGCCGCGTATCAGGCCCAGCAGCATCGATACGCCGATGATGCCCAGCACCACGTAGTCGAACAACGTCATTTAATTTCGGCCACCTTGCCTTCGAGGCCCATGCGCTGCAATTTCTCGCGCGCTTTCTCGGCTTCGTCGCGCGTGGCAAACGGGCCTGCGCGCACACGGGTCACGTTACCCTGCCTCGCCGCCACCACCTGCGTGTATGAAAGCAAACCGGCGTCGATGATTTGCCGCTGCACCAGCTTCGCATTATCGGCATCGGCCAGCGCCGTCACCTGAATGAAAAAAGTGCCGGGCTTTGGCAAGGCGGTTTTGTCAGCAGTTTTTTCCGCAGCCTTCTCCGGCGCTCTCTCTTGCGCCCGCTCTTGCGTCTTCGCGGCCTTTTCCGGCACGGGCTTTGCAACGGGTTTCTCGGCGGGCGGCGTTTCCCTGGCAGGCTCCGGCGCGGCTGCAACCGGGACATCAGCGGACTTGTCGGCGGCTTTGTCGGCAGGCTTCGCCTTGGACGGCGGCGCCAGCGGCACCACTTTCGAGGTAAAGCCCTTCGCGTCCGGCGACGGAATCTGAATATTGATTTCCTGGGAGGTCGGCTTGGGCTCCGAATTCAGTACCATCGGCAGGATCACCGCGACCGCCGCAACCAGCACGACCGCGCCCACCAAACGGCGGCGCGCGCGCTTTTTAAGTTGCAGCTCTTCATCGCTGACGGGTTTTGCCATTCGGTTTCTGTCTCCGGTCAACTGTTGCGCGCTTTGGTCTGCTCAAACACCTGCATCGCTTCGGACACCGTATGAAACGATCCGAAGACGAGGATTTTATCATTTTCCCCGGCGCTCGCCGTTGCCATCGCTTGAGCATAGGCATCCGCCACACTGGCGCAGCACACGATGCCGGACACGCCCGCAGTCGACAAGTGCCGCGATAGTTGCAGCGCCGTGGTGCTGCGTGGCCCGGCATCCGTGATACCCGCCACGAACCACTGGGCGATATGCGGCTTCAGCAGGGCGGCCACGCCCGCGATGTCTTTGTCCGCCAGCATCGCAAACACCGCCAGCACCTTGCCGCCGCGCGGCAGATTTTTCAGGCTCGCCGCCAGCGCCTGCGCGGCATGCGGATTGTGCGCCACATCCAGAATCACCATCGGCTGCCCCGGCAGCACCTGAAAGCGACCGGGGTTTTCCGCGGTTAACAATCCGGCGCGGATGTCGTTCATGCTCACCGGGCAGCGATCCCGGAGCGTGTCCAGCGCCGCGATGCACGCCGCGGCGTTGTGCAACTGGTACGCGCCGCGCAACGCCGGCCACGGCATGCCATGGCGCGCGCCGCCGGGGCCGCGATAGCCCCATTGCGTTGCCGCCGGCACCGCATCGAAATCACGACCGCGTATCAGCAGTGATGCGCCTGTCGCGGTCGCATGATCCACCAGCGAGCGCGGCGGATCGGTATCGGCGCAGATCGCGGGTTTGCCCGCGCGGAAGATGCCGGCTTTCTCGAAGCCGATTTTTTCACGTGTATCGCCGAGGTAATCCATGTGATCCAGCGCCACGCTCATCACCATCGCGCAGTCCGGCTCGAACACATTCACCGCATCGAGCCGTCCACCGAGGCCGACTTCAAGGATCGCGATATCGACCCGCGCCTCGATGAACAGATGCATCGCCGCCAGCGTGCCGAATTCAAAATAAGTCAGCGGCACGCCAGCCCCCGCGCGCGCGAGTTCCACGGCCTCGAATGCCTGCGCGAGTTGCGCGTCGCTCGCTTGCTCGCGTGCGATGCGAACACGCTCGTTATAACGCAGCAAGTGGGGCGAGGTGTAGCAACCCGCCTTATACCCCGCGTGATGCAAAATCGCTTCCAGCATCATGCACGCCGAGCCTTTGCCGTTGGTGCCGCCCACCGTTATCACGGGAAACGCCGGATTTAGCGCCAACGCATCCCTGACCACGCGCACGCGCGCAAGCCCCATCGCGATGGATTGCGGATGCACCCGCTCAATATGCGTGAGCCACGCATCCAGCGACTGCGGCAGCGGGCGCGGTGAGGACATGAAAGTGGGCGGCCTTTCGTCTGTCAAAATAAACGTAAGTACTTGTTTTTATTGTGTTTATTTAAAATACACTCACGCTGCGGCAGGCAACTTGAGCAGCAGCGCCAGCAGGTTGGCGAGTTTGCCGCGCATCTCGCGCCGGTCAACAATCATGTCGATGGCGCCGTGGGCCAGCAGAAATTCCGCGCGCTGAAAACCGTCCGGCAATTTTTCGCGCACGGTCTGTTCAATGACCCGCGGCCCGGCAAACCCGATCAGCGCGCCCGGCTCGGCGATCACCACATCGCCGATCATGGCAAAACTGGCGGACACGCCACCCATCGTCGGATCGGTAAGCACGGAAATAAACGGCAATTTTTCCTGCGCCAGTTGCGTCAGCGCACCGCAGGTTTTCGCCATCTGCATCAGCGACAGCACGCCCTCCTGCATGCGCGCGCCGCCGGTGGCGGAAAAGCACACAAAGGGCAGCCGCTGATCGAGGCACACCTGCACCCCGCGCACAAAACGCTCGCCCACCACCGAACCCATCGAGCCGCCGAGAAATTTGAATTCAAACGCGGCGACGACCACCGGCAACGTCTTCACGCTGCCCTGCATCACCACCAGCGCGTCATCCTCGGACGTGGCCGCGCGCGCATCGTTGATGCGGTCGATGTAACGTTTGGTATCTTTGAACTTGAGCGTGTCCACCGGCAATACTTCGGCGCCGATCTCGAAGCGACCATCCATGTCGAGCAGCCAATCAAGCCGTTCGCGCGCGCAAATGCGGTTGTGGTGACTGCACTTGGGGCAAACATACAGATTTTTTTCCAGATCAGTGCGGTACAGCACCGTCTCGCAGGCGTCACATTTGCTCCACAACCCCTCTGGCACCGCCTTTTTGGGGCCGCCGGTGTCGCGCTTTATTTTCGGCGGCAGCAGCTTTTGCAGCCAACTCATGCGACGGCCTTGCTGTCGGGAGTATCCATCGCCGCCCGTATGCCCGCCAGCAGCGCCTGCACGCGCGCCGGTGCATCGGCGCCGGCGTCGATAATTTCCTGCACCAGGCGACTGCCGATCACCACGGCGTCCGCCACCTGGGCCACGCGCCTGGCCGACGCCGCGTCGCGTATGCCGAACCCCACGCCGACCGGCAGCGTGGTGAATTTCTTGATATGAGCGACGCGCCTGGCAACCTCAACGGTGTCGATATTGCCGGCGCCGGTGACGCCCTTGAGCGACACATAATAGAGATATCCGCGCCCGAGTTTGCCGACTTGCTCGAGTCGCGCATCGCGCGTGGTCGGCGACAGCAGGAAAATCGTGTCGAGCCCGCGTGCGTCCAGCAACTCGACCAGCGCCCGCGCCTCTTCGGGCGGGTAATCCACCACCAGCACGCCATCCACGCCCGCGGCCTTTGCCACATTCGCGAAATGTTCAGCGCCCATGGCCTCGATCGGATTGGCGTACCCCATCAGCACCACGGGCGTGGTGTCGTTGGTTTTACGAAACTCCGCCACGAATCCGATAACGTGCCGCAGCGAAACGCCATGCACCAACGCGCGCTCGCTGGCGCGCTGTATCACCGGGCCATCGGCCATTGGGTCGGAAAACGGCACGCCCAGTTCGATGACATCCGCCCCGCCCGCCACCAGCGCGTGCATCAGCGGCACCGCCATATCAGGGTGCGGGTCCCCCGCCGTGATAAAAGGGATCAGGGCTTTCTTGCCCTGCTGGTTAAGTGCGGCAAATGTGCTGGCTATACGTGACATCCATTACCCCGTGAGGCGTGAGGCGTGAGGCGTGAGGCGTGAGGCATTCCGGCACTCGCCACGAAAGTTCGGCGTACCTGCCATTTGCGCCTCACGCTTCACACCTCACTCCTCACGCAGTTCAAAACTTGATGCCCGACTTCTCCGCCACCGTGTGCATATCCTTGTCACCGCGGCCCGACAGATTGACCAGCAGAATTTGATCGCGCTTCATGCGTGGCGCCATTTTGGCGGCATACGCCAGCGCGTGGCTGGATTCGAGCGCGGGGATGATGCCTTCCATGCGGCACAGGTCATGGAACGCCTGTAGCGCCTCATCATCGGTAACGGACACGTATTCGGCGCGCCCGCAGTCTTTCAGCCACGCATGTTCGGGGCCGACGCCGGGATAATCGAGCCCCGCCGAGATCGAGTGAGTTTCAATGATCTGGCCGTTTTCGTCCTGCAACAGATAGGTGCGGTTGCCGTGAAGCACGCCCGGCTTGC
>JANPOH010000515.1:0-2918 GCA_031427895.1 Betaproteobacteria bacterium | reverse complement strand
GCTGCGTCGCCGTGGGCATGGCATTGATGATGGCACCGTGGCCGGTGTTCCTGGCGGCAGGGGCGATTTTCATCGGTTTCGGCTATGGGCTGCTGGGCCCGGGGTTTTCGCATTTGCTGATGCGGTTTTCGCCGCCGGCGCGGCGCAACTTTATCTTTTCGTTGCAGCAAACCGGCGTGCCCATCGGCGGCATCGTGGCCGCGCTAATCGCGCCGGCCATCGCGCTCGCCTTCGGTTGGCGCTGGGCCATGCTGTTAAGCGGGGTGCTGCTCGCGGGCGTGATACTGATGATGCAGCGCGGACGCGCGCGCTGGGACGACGACCGCGACACATCCACGCGCGTGCTCGCGCCGCAACCGCTGGCGAACGTGATCGCCGTATGGCGCCACGCGCCGCTGCGCCGCATGGCGCTGGCGGGTGGCGCGTTCTGCTGGGCGCAGTTTTGCGTGAGCGCCTATGCGGTGGTGGTATGCGTCACGGTGTTCGATCTGAATCTGCTGGCGGCGGGCGCGATGCTCACCGTGGTGCAGATCGCCAGCGCGCTGGGGCGTGTCATCGTGGGCTGGCTCTGCGATGCGCTGCACAATACCGCGCGGGTGCTGTCGTGGAACGCGGCGATCCTGCTGGTCACGTGCATTGTGTCGCTGTGGATCGCGCCGGGCTGGCCGCTGCCGGCGATTTACGCGCTGTTCGCGGTGCTCGGCTTTACCACCGGCGCATGGGCCGGCACCGTGCTGGCGGAAGCCGGACGCCTTGCGCCGCCTGAATTGGCGAGCGGCGTATTAAGCGGCGTTTTCGTCTTTCTGAATAGCGGCAAGATGATCGGCCCCATCGTGTTCGCCAACACCTATTGGATGACGCAGAGTTATGCATGGGCGTTTGCGTCGCTGGGACTGCCGGCGGTGATAGCGTTATATTGCCTTACGTACAAAAATATCAATAAAAACAAATAGTTACAATACAACACCATTCCGGCGCAAGCCGGAATCCAGTTTGTTTCACGCGCGATAGCGCTGACTCCAACGGCAATGTGAGGAACGATCTGGATTCTGGCTTGCGCCAGAATGACGGCGGTGGGGTTGGTAAGTATGCCGCGCCCAGTTGCGGACAGCTTTTTACTTACTTCTTCACCTCGGCCAGCAACTGCTCCCAGTTCCCCGGCAACTGAATCTGCTTGCACGTCGGAAATCCGAGTATGCCGTTGTGCGCGAACACGTAGACGCTGTTGCGCGTGAGATCGCCGGTGACGCAAATCAGGAAGTCCTCGGGCTTCCACACCAGCGGCACCATGCGGTTGGAGTCGTCGGATTCGTGATACACCTTGGGAATATTCCCGGCTTTGACTTCGGCAGCCAGATCCCACGCCGGCTTTTGCGTCCAGTCGCGCAGCACGCGCTCGAAGTGATGCGCCGGTATGCGCGCGTGGTCGAACAAATGCTGCTGTAGATCGCGCCGCGACCAGCCCGACGCCGCAATCGTCTCGGCGATGATCGGCGAGATCAGCATTTGCGGCCGCAGCGTGTCGTAGCCCTGCCCCACCGAGAACATCAACTGCCACGAGTACTGCTTGACCATCGCGTCGCAGATGTACGGCATCAGTTCCAGCGCGTTCGCCCCCGACACCGACGAGATGTGATTGCCGCCGGTGTGGCGCGAGATCATCACGGTGTTGTCGCCGGGCTTGAAACCAAAATCGGTACTGGTGGGCTTCCAGCCGATTTTTTTCACCACGTCTTCGTTTTCGGCGACCACCACGCGCCAGGTATTGCCGAAGGTGGCCTTGTCGTTTTTGTGCGGCAGAAAACCCGCGACGTTACGCAGATACAGTCGCCAGAACCGCCCCACCGAGGTGTTGGCGATAAAGCCGTCGCGCATTACCCCTTGGGTATAGTTGAATTCCAGTTGTTTGATGATGTCGCCGTTCAAAATAATCAATGTCTCGCCGCCCGGCGTGTTGCCGCTGTGCTCGACGCCGTAGCCGTGATCGGCCATCGCCTCGACCAGCGCCACCAGCACCGGCATGTATTCGGGACGGCAACCCGCCATGATGCCGTTGACCGCGATGCTCCAGATGGTCGCGGCGCGGCTGTCGGGCAGCAGATTGCCCAGCGATTCGTCCGCCTTGCGGTCGGTAAAGCGCAGGAACTGCTCGATCTTTTGCGGCGTCGGCGGCACGATCGGCAGGCCGTCGGACAATTCATGGCGATAGAAATAATCGTTGATCTCGTCGAAGCTGCCTTCGACAACAATGTCCCGCGCGGCGGGTTCCGTTTCGCCTTTGACAGCCTTCGGCGGCTGCAACAGATTGTCGATCACTTGTTGCAACGTGACGTCGAGCGTGTTCTTTTTCAGTTGCTCCTTGCTCTGCACGCCAGGGTGGCCCACCACTGTCGCCACCGGCAGATTCGGCATGCCCAAACCCTTGGACGCGGCAACCGCCAGCGTCATAAAGCCCTCGCCCACCAGCGTGGATGACGGAACCCCCGCCGCTTCACCCGATGCACTGGCCCGCAACACGGCGGGCGTGCAACTGCCTCAACACCCCATGCCCGAGATGACGGCATCCACCCCCATTTCTTTGAATTTTGCGGGCAGCGCCGCCACCACCGCGCGCTCGTCGCTGCCGTGCGTGTTGCCGAATTCGCGCCAACTGACGAATTTGACGTTCGCGTAGCGTGCCTTGATGCCTTCTTCAAGAAACTCGAACACCTCGTTGCCGCGGAACACCTGGTCCCAAACTGTCGCGATGGTTTTGCCATCGAGCGTATCAAGACGCTTGGCCAGCGCTTTGACTTTGGATTGGCGCGGGCTGCGCGGCCACAGCGCTTGATAGAAACCGTCTTTGGCGTCGTACATGGTGGTGTGCTCCTGAGAATGGCGTGAAAGAGGTGGCGAATTATGCGGCGTGGCACGGGGAG
>JANPOH010000514.1:0-16908 GCA_031427895.1 Betaproteobacteria bacterium | reverse complement strand
GAACGTTAGGAGGCTTTAATCCATCAGGGAGCGTGCAGATGACCGTCGATGGTATAGATACCGGCGCCTTTGACTTTGGTACACACGCTGCCACGGCCATGGAACGGTATCGATTCGTCCGGCCAGACTATGAGAATCTCGCAGCGGTCACGAAGCGTCTATTGGCCGAAATGCTCACGGTATCGGGTATTCGCGCGCATTCCATCGAGGCGCAGGCAAAGTCTCTCGAAAGCTTTGCTAAGAAAGCAGGTAAACCGATTCGAGTCATTTATTTCACGCGCACCCTCACTCCACCTTAGCCCCCGTCTCCCGCACCAGCGCGCCCCACTTCGCGGTTTCCGCCGCCAGAAAAGCCGCAAACGCCTTGGGTGAAACCGACGGCGCGGAATCAACCGTATCGTTCAACAGTTGATCGCGCACTTCCGGCAGTTGCAGCACGGCTGAAAAATCCCTGTGTAATTTGTTGACGATGGCCGCTGGCGTACGCGCGGGCACCATCAGGCCGTACCACGCCGCCGCCTCGAAGTTGGGGTAGCCCGATTCGTGCATGGTGGGTATGTCCGCCATCGCGGGCGAGCGTTTGAGCGTGGTGACCGCCAGTGCGCGCAGCCTGCCTCCGCGTATGTGCGGCAGCGCGGTGGCGGAGCCGAAAGTCAACTGCACGCGCCCGGCGATGAGGTCGAGCACCACTGCGCCGCCGCCTTTATACGGCACGTGCAAAATGTTGACGCCCGCCATTTTGCGAAACAGTTCGCCCGCCAGATGTTGCGACGATCCGATGCCCGCCGAGCCGAACGAATACGCGCCCGGCTTGGCCTTGGCGAGCGCTGCAAGTTCCTGTGCGCTTTTCGCACCCACCGCCGGAAATATCGTCAGGATGTTCGGCACTTCGGCAAGCTTGGTCACCGGCTCGAAATCCTTTACCGAATCGTACGGCAGCTTGCGCAGCGCCGGGTTGATGGCATGCGCCGGGCTGACCATCACCATGGTGTGGCCGTCGGGCTGCGCCTTGGCGCCGATTTCGGTGCCGAGCACGCCGCCCGCGCCGCCGCGCGGATCGATCACTACCTGCTTGCCCCACAGTTCAGAAAGTTTCGGCGCGGACAGCCTCGCGATCATGTCGGGCGCGCCTCCGGGCGAGCCAAACGACAAAACCAGACGCACCGGGCGTGTGGGCCAGGTGTCGGCTGCGTGCGCGTTGGCGCCGAACACGTGACATGCACCGGCAAAAAACAATGCGTGCGGATAGCAGTTCATCATCATCATCATCTTGCATGAGTTCCGTAAGTATATGTTTTTATTGAAGTTTAGTCTCTCGCAGCACTCGTGCTAATCAACACCAAGACCGTCGTTCCCGCGCAGGCGGGAACCATAAAACAGTGCCATATGGGACACCGCACGGTTCCCGCCTGCGCGGGAATGACGAGGATAGTTTTGTAGTTGAATTTAGCGAACGCTGGAATCCGAACCGACAAACCATTTTCAGAACCGCTCGCGCCATGTGACTTCCGAGGGCACACCAGGCCGCCCAAAGTAACGCGGCTGCAAGCCCGCCTGAAACCAGCACACAAAGGTATAGACGGTGAAAATCGGCACACCCAGGCGCGCGTTGAGCGCCGCCGCGTATGGCGCCATGTTGTGGTTCTCGCACACGATGGTGCCTACGTCGGGATTTTTTTTCAGCAGCGTCTCGCCCGCTTCCAGAATATCGCGAGAAAGCCGCCGGTGGTGGTGATGCCATCAGCGCCATCTTTCACCAATTCTTCGGCGGCCTTCAGAAACGCCGGCCCCCAGCCCCTTGCCCTGCTCGTGGATCACCACGCGCGCGCTGGCGCCCGGCACCACTTTGTAGAGCACTGGAAACGGCCACGTCATCGCGTTACCGGTGTCCCCCGGCGGGCGCGGCCATTTTGTGTCCAGCATGAGGATACCTACTCGCGCGCCGTAGACGGTTTTGCCGCCATGACCTTTCATATGCTTTCCTTTGTTGACCGCGCCATGTTGCGCTTTATACTGTGCGCAAGGAGTACATCATGATATCGCGAATTGCTTTGCTGCTTGCGCTGGCGGCGAATGCGGCGGCGCAGACTTATCCCGCCAAAACGCCGGAAGCCATCGTGACGCGGCTGAACGCCGAGATCGTGCGCATCATCAACCTTCCCGACGTACGCACGCGCATTCTCGATCTCGGTGGCGAGCCGGTGGGCAATTCACCGCAGGCGTTCGACACCTTCCAGAAGGCCGAAATGACACGCTGGGCGCAGGTGATACGCGACTCCGGCGCCAAGATGAATTGATGGAAAAAGACGAAACCACGAGAGCGCCATGACGCAATCCGCCGATGCACCGCAAACGCACCCGATTGAATTCACCGGCAGCGGCAGCGAATACTTTCGCATCTGGATTGTCAATCTGGCGCTGACGATACTCACGCTCGGCATCTATTCGGCGTGGGCCAAGGTGCGGCGTTTGCAGTATTTTTATCGCAACACGTCTTTGATGAGCAACAGCTTTGATTACCACGGCGACCCTATCGCCATCTTAAAGGGGCGCCTGATCGGCGTCGGCCTGCTGGTGGTGTACCACGTGACGATTTCCCTGAATATTTTTCTCGGACTGCTGGTGTTGGTGTTACTGCTGGCGGGGTTGCCGTGGCTGCTGCAACGCTCGATCTGCTTCAAGCTCAACAACAGCAGTTATCGCGGGCTGCGCTTTCGCTTTAACGGCGGCATCGGCGGCGCGTATCAGGCGTTTCTCGCGTGGCCGCTCGCGGGATATTTCTCGATGGGCATGCTGTTTCCGCTGGCGCACCAGCGTATCAAGGCATACCAGCACAATAACAGCGCGTTCGGCAGTGCGCCGTTCAGCTTTAACGCCGGCGAAGACAAGTTTTATATTGTGTATCTGAAAATGCTCGGCCTGATACTGATTCCGGTGTTTCTCGCCGGCGTGCTGGCCGCGGTATTCAATGTATTCAGCGGCTTGTCGGGCGCCGGCAAAGACCCGGGCCAATTTGCAAAACTCATGACGCGGATACTCCTGCTCGTGCTGGCTTTTTACCTGATGCTGTTTCTGGTCATCGGCCCGTGGTTCGCCGCGCGCATCCAGAATCTGGTGTGGAACCACACCGCGCTGGGGCCGCACACCTTCAGCAGCGATGTCCGCGCGCGCGATCTATTCATGATTTATCTGACCAATTTTATGTTGATTATTCTGACGCTGGGCTTGTACAAGCCTTTCGCCGATATACGCCTGACGCGATACCGGCTCACTCACATGGCGCTGCAAACGCAGGGCGATCTCGACGAGTTTTTCGCCCAGGAGCAGCAGGCGGTCAACGCCATGGGTGAAGAAACCGCGAACGTGTTCGATGTCGATATCTCCTTCTGATTCCGCCGCCGCCCCTCATGCGCCGAGCGGCACGCTCGTTGCCGCGGCCTACTTTGACGGCCGCAGCGCCAAGGCGCATCCGGTCACGCTGACACTGGCGGACGGCGTGTTGTCGGTGCGCGGAGAGTCCATTGAGCGCAACGAGCCGATCACCCTGCTGCGGGTATCCGAGCCGATGGGCGCCGCGCCGCGGCTGGTGTCCTTCCCGGACGGCGCGCATTGCGAGGTGCGCGATCATGCGGGCATGGCGCGGCTGCTGGCGGTCACCGGCTATGAAGACAGTCTGGTGGTGCGTATACAAGGCCGCTGGCGCTGGGCGCTGGCGTCGATCGCGGTCACGCTGGCGGTGGTGTTCGCGGGCTATCGCTGGGGCCTGCCCGTCGTATCCGAATGGCTGGCCTTCCAGACCCCCGACGCGGTGCTGGCGCGCATGGGCAGCAGCACGCTCAATGCGCTGGATCGTATCGCGTTCAAGCCCAGCAAATTGTCCGAGACGCGGCAACTCGCGCTTAAGGGCGCATTCGAGCGGCTGGCCGCGCCCGGCAACGCGCAGGCGCGCTACACGCTGCTGTTTCGCGACGGCGGCGCGGCCGGCGCCAATGCCATGGCGCTGCCCGACGGCACTATCGTGGTCACCGATCAGTTGGTGGCGCTCGCGGCGCATGACGATGAAATCATCGCCGTGTTGACGCACGAATTGGGGCACGTGCAGCGCCGTCACGGCTTGCGTATGCTGATTCAAAGCTCCATCGTCGCGTTCGTGGTGACGTTCTACATCGGCGATGTCAGCAGCGTGGCCGCGGGGCTGCCCACCCTGCTGCTGCAGGCACGCTACTCACGCGATCATGAGCGCGAAGCGGATCAATTCGGCGCGGCCATGTTAAAAGCGAATGGGCGCTCGCCCCGCCTGTTGGGCGACATACTCGCCAAACTGGAGGCATCGCACCGCGCTAAGTCCGGCAAGCAAAAACCCCACGACAAGGATGCCTCCGCAGACAGCGCCCCGGTCGAGCGCGGCGGCATCGGCGATTATCTCGCCTCGCACCCGGCCACGCGGGAGCGCATCGACGCGCTTAACAACGCGCGGTAGCCGCGCGCCCCTCCGCCATGGATTTCCCGTTCACGGTTCGCGCCGCGATCCTGTATCATTTGCTTGGCAATCACCCGCGGAGCAAACCATGTTCTACGCCTTCTACGTCGTCGCGATCACCATCCTGATCCTGCATTTCACCGGTTGGCTCAAGCGCAACAACCTGGAATGGATCGTGCTGGCGCTTGCCGCGGCAACATTCCCGGCGGTGCTGTTTCTGAAATAGCGCCCTACTTCAGCCGCACTTACTTCAGCATCAAACTCGATCCGCTCAACAACAACATCCCCGCCAGAATTCGATTGAACGCCTCCGCGCTGATGCGGGAGGTTAATTTTTCGCCCACCCACGTGCCCAGCAGCATGAACGGCAGCATCACCGCCACCAGCGCGAGCGTGCTTTCGGTGTAAAACCCCGCCAGCGTGTAGCCGCCGATGCGCGCCAGCATTTCCACGAACCACAGCGCCGCCAGCGTCGCGCGAAACGCATCCTTGCCCGCGCCGCGCGCGTGCATGTAAATCACCACCAGCGTGCCGCCGCCGCCGCCGAACAGGGTGTCGATAAACGCGCCCAGAAAACCCAGCGGCCACGCCCAGCGCTGCGACAGCTTGAGTTGCCGCATGCCCACCCATTGCGTGATGAGCATGTACGCCGCGTAGGCCACCAGAAACCCGCCCAGCAGCCTGGTGAGCAAGCGGTTATCCAACAGCGTGAAAAGATACAGCCCGCCCACCACGCCCATGAGGGTGGGCAGTAACAATAATTTAAATTCATCCCACAGCACCTGATGGCGGTCGCGCAGGGTGAGCAGCACGAACAGCAAAAACACAATCAGCGCCGTCACCGGCACCACGGTGGACATCGGCAGCAAAAACGCCAGCAGCGGCGTGGCGACCAGCCCCGCGCCAAAGCCCGACATGCCGCGCACCACGTAAGCGCCGAACACAACACCCGCCGCCCACGCCAATTGCATCGTTGAAAATGCGTCGAGCATGTTATTTGAAAACCAGCAACATACCGCTGGCGAAAATGACGCAGCCCACCGCCTGATTGAAACGGCGCTGGTTCAAACGCTGCACCACGCGATTACCCAGATAGCCGCCGAGCAGCATCAGCGGAAATCCGCAGAGCAACATGATCAGAACCGGCTTCGTGTACAGGCCCATGATGGCGTAGCCGGTGATACGCGTGATGCCCAGCGCAATCATCAGCATGGTCAGCGTGGCGCGGAAACAGTCTTTTTCGATTTTCAGCGCATTCAGATACATCACGAACACCGGCCCCGCCGCGCCGCCGAACAATGACCCGATGGCGCCGCCGACGATACTCAATACTGCGGCCAGCGGCGTCAACCAGCGCCGCGGTATGGCCGGCATTTCTCCCGATGAATAGAGCATGTATGTGGCATACGCCAGGATGAAAATACCGAAGATGCGTTTAAGCGGCACCGAATCGATGTGCGCCAGCAAGGCAATGCCGATGGCCGCGCCCACGACCGCGTATGGCGCAATGCGCAGAAGCTCGCGCCACTCCGCCTTGCGCCAATGGCCGCTGCCGTAATGCACCGATGCAATGGTATTCAGGGCAGAGGTGAACGGCACCACCATCGCCAGCGGCGCGATCAACGCCAGCAAGGGTACCGCGACTATGCCGCCGCCGAATCCCGCTCCGCCGCGCACCGCAAAACCCAGCGTGACGGCAATCACGAACAGCGCGTAGTCAGCCACACCGAAGGTATCCATATCAACCGGTCTCCGCCGCCACGCGCCGCGCGCTGGACGCACTCAACAGCAAGAACAAAAACCCGCCGAGCGCGAACAGTGTAAGCAGGCCAAAGGTCATCGCATAACTGCCGTTGACGCGATAGATCAATGCAAACAATGCCGGACCGATGAGTATGCCCGCGAAGTTCCACACCATCGCGCCGCTGGTGGCGATGCTCACCTTTCCCGGCGGGCTGAGCCGCGCGACCTCCGCCAGAAACAAACCATTCCAGCCGATGGCCGACGCGCCGAACGCGAGAAACAACAGCGCCATCAACGAACGCGGCCACTGCGGCGTGACCAGCGCCATCACGCCGCAGCACACCACCATCACCGCGCTTAATGCAATCAACAGGCCGAGACAATTGCCAAAGCGATCCGCGATCCAGCCCCACGCGATGCGCGCCGTCACCCCCGCACCCTGCGCCACCGACAGCATGACCCCCGCCGCCACCAAGCCATAGCCCGCCTCCCCCACCAGCATGGTGACGGCGAAGGCGCTCAGGCAAAGCTGCACACCCGACATGAACAGCGACGCCACCGACAGCCAGCGCAATTGCGGCATGCGCCACAGCAGGTTCATGCCCTCGCGCGCCTGTTCGCGCGCGCCGCCCGTCTGCGCCGTGCGGTCGTCGTCCCACGTCGCGCGCACCACTTGCAGCGCAGCGATCATCAGCACGGCAAAAATCACCACCAGCACAATCGCCCAGCGCCAGCCGAACAGCAGCGTCACCGGCGGCGCGATCAGCGCCACCATCATCCACCCCGCCGGCACGCAAGTCTGCTTGATCGAGAACACCAGATTGCGGCGCTTGGGCGGACTGAAACGAAACAACACATGCGCGCCCGCCGGCGTCATCACACTCATCGCCGTGCCGAGCAATATCGACGCCGCCACCAGCGCCACCAGTCCTGACAGTAAAGCCAGCGCCAAGGCCAGCACGCTCAACAACAAGCCCGCCTGGATCGCGCGGCAGGCGCCAAAGCGCGTCACCATCCAGGTCAAAAACGGCGACGACAGCGCGGCCGCGCCGTAGATCAAGCTGATCTGATAACCGACCAGAGAGGGTTCCACACCCATCTCGACCGCGAGCGCGGGAGCGATCACCGGAAATACGGCAATGCCCATCACCGTGCCGATTTGCGCCAGGGTTGTCAGCGCCACCACCGTGATGACCATCTGCGTCGTGACTCGCGAATGATCGGGTATGGCGGATTCGGCGGGCATGATAGGGGGCGCGGGGATGGCAAAACAGGAAAAGGAACGTTGATTATAGCCGCGCGGTGTTCCCGCCCCTTGAGGGATTTGTTATGATATTCACAGTATGCGGACACTCATTCGATGCCTGCTGGCTCTGATGCTCGCGCACTCGGTGTTGCCTGCACAGGCGCAAACACGCGCCGCCACCGGCGAAGAAAGCCGCCTCGCCCTGGTCATCGGCAATAGCAGCTACAAGGATTCTCCACTCGCCAATCCGGTCAACGACGCCACCGCCATCGCGAAAACGCTGCAAGGGCTGGGCTTCAAGGTCATCCTGCGCACCAATGCCACGCAAAGCCAGATGCGCCAGGCGGTGCGTGAATTCGGCGATGAACTGCACACTCACCGCGGTATCGGCCTGTTTTACTTTGCCGGGCACGGCATGCAGATCAACAGCCGCAACTTCCTGATCCCGGTAGGCACGGACATCCGCCGCGAGTATGAGGTTGAAGATCAATCCGTCGATGCCGGCAGCGTGCTGTCGATGATGCAAAGCGCGCGGGCGCGGGTGAACATCGTGATCCTCGATGCCTGCCGCAACAATCCGTTTGCGCGCAGCTTCCGCAACTCAACGGTGGGCCTCGCACCCATGCAGGCGCCGGCCGGCACGCTACTGGCCTATGCCACCGCGCCGGGCGAGGTGGCGAGCGACGGCGCGGGTGACAATGGCCTCTACACCCAGCATCTGTTGCAGAATATGCGCATTCCCGGCCTTAAAATCGAGGACGTGTTCAAGAACGTGCGCGCCGGCGTGCGGCAGGAATCCGGCGGCAAACAAACGCCCTGGGAAAACACTTCGCTGGAAGGCGAGTTTTATTTCAACATCAATATCACGGTGAATATTCAGGCCGCTCCGGCGGGCGCTGCCGCACCCGGCCTTTCGCGTTCCGATATCGAGAGTGCGGTATCCGCGGCACTCGCCCGACGCGAGCAGGACGAAGCCTCGCGCCGCCAGGCGCAGCAACTCGACATTGAACGCGCAGTGCAGGCCGCACTCAAAAAGCGCGAAGAAGAACTCGCGGCCGCGCAAGCCGGACGGCAGAATCAGGAAGCGCAGGCGGCACAGGCAGCCGTCGCGCGCCTCAAACAGGAACTCTCTGAACTGCAAGCGGCAACCAAGACGCCGGTGGCCGCAGCGCCTTCGCGCAACAAGCCGCTGCCGTCCGAAAGTCCACCGCCATCCACACAGGCGGGCAGCGAACCGCCTGCTCCGCCGCAGCAAGTGGCATTGGCCGCGCCCTCGGCCCGGCCGCAGATATTTACCGTCGGCCAGCCGGTGCCGCGCCCGGAAATCACGGTGGGCATGCGCTGGCGCTTTCAGGTCTTCGATCTGATGGCCCGCTCCCGGCGCGACGCGGTCATCGAAGTGCAATCGGTAACGGACAGCCGGATATACACGGGTGGATCACAAGGTAGCAGCCTGCAAGTATGGGATCGCCACTGGAATCTGCTGCGCGACGGCGATACTGAATACTCTTCACCGTATCCCGCGCTGGAGTTCCCGCTGACGCCGGGGAAAAAATGGCGCAATGAAATCCGCTACGAATTCATGAGCGGGACGTGGCTGCAGCAAACCGATGCACACATCGTCGGCTGGGAAAAACTCAAAGTGCCCGCCGGCGCCTTCGATGTATTGAAGATCGAGGTACGGGGCCACTGGCGGCACGAGCACGTGCGCCATCTCACATCGGGCACGATCAACGAGGTGCTGTACTACGCGCCGCAGACCGCGAATATCATCAAGCGGGACATCGACAGAACATCGTACGGCATGCCCGGCGCGCCCAGTCAGGCGCTACGCGAGCGTTGGGAACTCTCTGAAATGCCGCAATGAGGCAACGTCATCCCGCGTTGCCATACGAGACATCTCTCAACGCCGGCTGCATCTCCTTAAACTCCACCGGCACAAAATCATAGCCATCGTGCGGCGCATGCACGATCAGGAAAAACGCCTCGTCGGTTTTGCTCGGATTGAACACCTCATGCCGCACGCCGGGCGGCATGGCGCAAAACGCGCCGGGCTTTAATGCAAAAATGCCGTGACCGTGCTGGCCTTCGTAGCGAATTTCCAGCAGCCCCCGCACCCCCACGAACAGGTCATACACGCGCGAATGCAGATGGCGCGGCACGCCGGAGCCGGGCGCGACGCGAAACACCGCCGACTGCACCGGGCCGTCTTCGTGGATCACGCCTTTTTCGCAGCCGGGGCGGCGCGAAGTGAAATCGATATCGGTAATGTCGTCTACGGTAATGACCGGTTGCTGGCCCATGATGGCTTTCCTTGAAATCCGATTGCGTAAGTCGCCATCATCGCACAGCGGCATTGAGTCAGCCCGCGAAAGCCCGGATAATGAGCATTCCTGGCGCGCCGCTCTGGCGTGCGTGCAAAAAAATCCCTCGGAGCGACAAAATGAAAGCTGTAGTCCTGCACGAACACGGCGGCCTCGACAAATTACAACTGGTGAGCGATTTCCCCGATCCCGTGGTCGTCGAAGGCCATGTGGTGATCCGCGTCGGCGCGACTTCGTTCAACTATCACGACGTGTTCACCGTGCGCGGCATGCCCGGCATCAAGGTGCCGTTCCCAATGATTATCGGGCTGGATATCGCGGGAGAAATCCTCGAAGTCGGCACGGGTGTCACGGGCTGGAAAAAAGGCGACCGCGTGCTGGTCAATCCGCTGAACAAGAAAAAAGGCCTGATGGGCGAAATGATGCACGGCGGCCTGGCTGAGAAATGCCTGGTCGCCGCCGATCAGTTGATCGCGATGCCGGCTAACGTGAGCTACGAGCAAGCCGCGTCACTGCCGGTGGCCTACGGCACGGCGCACCGCATGATTATCACCCACAACACCATCAAAAAAGGCGACAAGGTGCTGGTGCTGGGCGCCAGCGGCGGTGTCGGCACCGGCTGCGTGCTGCTGGCAAAAATGCTCGGTGCGGAAGTCATCGCCTGCGCGTCGAGCGCCGACAAAATCCAGCGCCTGAAAGACCTCGGCGCGGATCACGTCATCAATTACAAAGACACGGATTTCTCGAAATGGGCGATTGAAAAATTCGGCAAACCACAACGGCGCAACAACGAAGGCGGCGTGGACGTGGTGATTAACTTCACCGGCGGCGACACCTGGGGGCCGACGCTACGCTGCGTCAAACGCGGCGGCAAAATTCTGGTGTGCGGCGCAACCGCAGGCTACGACCCGAAAGAAGACCTGCGCTATGTATGGAGCTTTGAATTGCAGATCATCGGCTCCAACAGTTTCTACGACGAAAACCTGAAAGCGCTGATGGACATGATCCAGCAAGGCACGATGAAGCCGGTGATCGACGAAGTGCTGCCGCTGGAACGTGCCGCCGAGGGACTGCGGCTGATTGAGAATCGCGAGGTCTTCGGCAAAGTGATTATCAAACCGTAACCCCATGTTTTTAAACGTATTTTACTACAGCCCCCTATGAGCGAGCCCACCATCCCCTGCCCCGAGGCGCGCGGCCATGCGGGAAATCTCGGTGCGCTGTTTGCCGCGCACGCCGATAGCGAGCGCGCCGCGATTATTGATCTGAGCGATCCCGCGCAGCCGCAGACGGTCAGTTTTCGCGAACTCGATGCCGCGTGTAATGCCGTCGCGCGCAGCCTCGTGCGCGACGGCCTCAAGCCCGGCGACCGCATCGGCATCCTGTCGCAAAATCGCGTTGAGTTTGTCGCCACGCTGCTGGGCGCGATGCGCGCGGGCGTGGTGCCGGTGCCGGTCAACATCAAGCTCGCGGCGGATACAGCCCATTACATCCTCAACGACGCCGGCGCGAAACGGGTGTTTCTCGAAAGCGCCTATCGCAAACTCTGCCCGGCGGATGTGCCCATGATCGAGTACGGCAGCGCGTTCGACGCCTTTCTCGATCCCGGCGCCTTCACCGTGTTTGAACCCGCGCCCGATTCGGTGGCCATACAACCTTATACCTCCGGCTCCACCGGCCGTCCCAAGGGCGTGCTGCTGTCGCACTATGGGCAAAACTGGAGCCGCCTGATTCTTGCGCACACGCGCGGCACCAACGAACGCGACGTGATCCTGGTGGCCGCCCCGCTGTATCACAAGAACGCGCTGAACGCGATTAAGCAGGGTCTCACCGCCGGCGCGCAACTGGTGTTGCTGCCGCAGTTCAACATCGAGCGCTACATCGAGGCCATGGGCCGCTACCGTGCCACGGTGATCTCCGGCGTGCCGACGATGATGTCGATGATTCTTACGCGCCGCGATCTGCTGGCGCAGATGGATACCGCGAACGTGCGCACGGTGATGATGGGTTCCGCGCCCTCCTCCGCGCAATTGCTGGTCGAGCTGAATACCGTTTTCCCGAATGCCGAAGCGCTGGTGGTTTACGGCGTCACCGAAGGCGGCCCGGTGCCGCTGGGGCCGCATCCGGCAGGCAGGGCGCGTCCGTCGGGTTCCATCGGCGCGCCGTACGCGGGCACCGAAGCCAAACTGGTCGGCGGTGCAACCTCCGATGAAGGCGAACTGGTACTCAAAAACCCCGGCATTCTGCTCGGCTATCACAACTTGCCCGAAGAATCCGCCAAGCGCGTGCGCGACGGCTGGTATTACAGCGGCGACATCTGCCGCCGCGACGCAGAAGGTTTTTATTATTTTGTCGGTCGCACCGATGACATGTTCGTGTGCGGCGGCGAAAATATTTTTCCGCTTGAAGTCGAGACACTGCTCGAAAAGCACCCGGCGGTGCATCAGGCCTACGTGATGCCCTTCGATCACGCGCTGAAAGACAAAGTGCCGTACGCGTTTGTGGTGCCGCGCGCGGGCAAAACCGTGAGTGAAGACGAATTGAAACAATTCGCGCTCGCCAACGGCCCCGCCTATCAGCACCCGCGCCGCGTGTTTTTTCTGCAACAACTGCCGCTCGCCGGCACCAACAAAGTCGATCAACAACAACTGCGGCGCTTGGTCGCCGAGGAACACAAAAATGGCTGATACCCCCTTCACGATGGAATCATTGGAACAACGCCTCGCCGTCGGGCCGTTCAACCGCTGGCTCGGCTTCAAGGTATTGAAGATGGACCCTGGCAACGATGGCGGCCTCGAACTCAAAGCCACCTGGCGCGAGGAATGGGTGGTCAATCCGGACCGGCGCTACACGCACGGCGGCATACTCGCCGCGATCATCGATGTCGCCGCCGACTATGCGATTGCCGTCAAGCTCGGCCGCCCGGTGCCCACTATCGACATCCGCGTCGATTATCACAAGGCCGCGATGCCCGGCGACCTAATCGCCAAGGCGAAGATCGTGCGCTCCGGCGGGCAATATTCAACCGCCGAGGCTTACGTTTACGATCAGGAAGGCGCGCTGGTCGCCAGCGGGCGCGGCACCTACTACACCGCGCCGCCGCCTGCGCCGAAGGCAAAATAACCACAACATCAACCCCTTTTTTAACCACAGATAAACACAGATGAACACAGATAAAAACTGCCAAACGCATCACTTTCGATTTTGATCTTATCTGCGTTCATCTGCGTTCATCTGTGGTTAAAATGCATTTAGTCCTTTGTTTTTATTGAGTATTTTATGAATCCTCTAGCAGAGAATTTCCGCCAGTTTCTCGACCGCCTGCGCGCCGCCGGGCAGATGATCGACATCAAGCAGCCGGTCGATATCCGCCATATCGCCACGCTGGTCGATCAATCAGACAAGGCGCTGTTTTTTCATAACGTCATCGGTTACGACATGCCGGTGGTGTCGGGCATCATCCGTTCGCGCGAGCGCGCCATCATGTCGATGGGCTGCACCGAGTACGGCGAGATTGAGCAACGCCTGCGTCACGGCATCGATCATCCGATCACGCCGCGTTACATCGAAACGCCCGCGATGAAGCAAGTCATCATGAAAGGCGATGACGTCGATTTATTCAAGCTGCCGGTGCCGATGTCGTCGATCTACGACGGCGGGCCGATGATTACCGCCGGCGTGGTGATGGCGAGCGACCCCGAGTACGGCTTGAACTCCGGCTGCTATCGCTTCATGGTAAAAGAAAAAAACCTCACCGGCATCGATATCGTCACGCCCAACAACATGCGACTGTACGCGCAGCGCGCATTCGAGGCCGGGCGCGTGTGCCCGATTTCAATTTCCATCGGCACCCATCCGATGGAAATCATGGGTGCCAACTTTCGTGCGCCCATCGGTGTCGATGAAATGGGCATCACCGGCGGGATACGCGGCGTACCGGTCGAACTCGCGCAATGCGAAACCATCGATCTGCCCTGCGTCGCCGATGCCGAGATGGTGCTCGAAGGCGAGATACTGCCGACCGGCTGGACCAACCCCGAAGGCCGCTTCGGCGAATTCACGCGGCTGATGGGCGGGCTGCACTGGAACCCCGTGGTGCGTATCAAGGCGGTGACCATGCGCCGCGATCCGATTTATTACGCGCTGCACATGCCGTGGGAAAACACCTGGCTCGCCGCGCCCACGCGTTATGCCGCGATCCGCGCCGCGCTTAAGAATGCCGGCGTGCAGGTGAAAGACATCAACGTCACCCTCGGCGGCTGCGCCTTCTGGCACGCGATCATTTCGATCAAGAAGCAGGCGGGCGAAGGCAAAAACGCACTGCTCGCCGCGCTCTCGGTCCTCGATCTCAAACACGTGGTCGTCGTCGATGACGACATCGACGTGTTTAACGCGATGGACGTGGAATGGGCCATCGCCACGCGCGTGCAAGGCGACCGCGACGTGTTCATCATTCCCGGTGCGCGCGCCAAGCCGCTCGACCCCAGCCTCGCGGTAATGCCGCATGGCGTGGTGCCCACCGGCGCCAAGGTCGGCATCGATGCCACCATCGGCGAAGGCATTCCGCGCGAACGCTTCGAGCGCATTGCGTATGCTTACGCAGACAAAGCCAAAATCGCCGATTACGCCACGGGCAAGAGCGACCCCACGCCCGCGCAAAACGACATGGCTGACGCCAGCATCGGCGCACTGGCCGAGGCGATTCTGAAGGTGATCGAGCAAGAGCCGCTGTATTACACCGCCGTGGCTGAACGATTTTCACAGCATACGTTTCAAGCCGTGGCGCGCGCGCTGGGCAAGCTGCATACCGATGAAAAACTCTGGCAAGACCCACGCGGCCGCCTGTGCGTACGCGGCTCGGTATTTGCCGCCAAAGTGCCGGGAAAACCCTAATCACCGCCAAAACAAAATGTCAATAAAAACAAATACTTACCACCTGCACCTCGAATCCAGCCGCAAGCGCCCCAGTATCTTTCAACTGCACGAGGCCGATTGGCAGGCCGCCGCCAAACGCCATCGCGCGCTGGCGAAAAAACTGCGCGTCACCGTCGGGCAGGACAACGAAATCCTCGACGAGGCACTGAGAACCGCCGACTTCATGATTAACGCCGCGCCGCCGAAAGACGGCTTGCGCGCGCGTGCGCCGAAACTCAAGTGGATCCAAACCACCAGTGCAGGCGTCGATGGCCTGATGCCGATGACGTGGCTGCCGGGGAATATCTGGCTCACCAACAACACCGGCGCGCACGGCGCCAAGGCCGAAGAATCCTGCCTGATGGCGCTGCTGATGCTGCAATCGCGTCTGCCGGAAGTCCTCCGCAATCAGCAGGATCACCTGTGGAAATCCGTGTTCACTACGCCCATCACGGGCAAGACCGTGGTGGTGGTGGGCTTCGGCGATCTCGGTCAAGGCGCGGGCCGCGCGGCGAAGAAGCTGGGGCTAAACGTGATCGCGGTCACGCGCAGCGGCAAGGCGACGAAGCTCGCCGATCGCGTGGTGTCGTCAAAGCGCATCGACAGTGTGCTGCCCAAGGCGGATTTCGTGATTGTCACCGCGCCGCTGACCGCCGGGACGCGCGGTCTCATCAACCGTGCGCGCATCAATCTGCTCAAGCCCGGCGCGGGCTTTATCAACATCGGACGTTCGCCGATAGTCGATTACGTGGCGCTGCGTGAACGGCTGGAAAAAGGCGCACTGTGCGGTGCAGTGCTCGACGTATTTGATACGGAGCCGCTGCCGCCCGATTCGCCTTACTGGATCACAAAGAACCTGATGGTGCTGCCGCACATCAGTTGCGATGACCCGCGTTACATCGAGCATCTGCTCGATTTCTGGTTCGCGAATTTCGCGCGGTTTTTAGCGGGTAAGCCGCTGAAAAATATTGTGGATCGCAAGCTGGGGTATTGACCACGCTCGCGCAAAGACAAAACGCAAAAAAGAGGGGAAGGAGCGCCCCCCCGTACCGGTCAGGCGCTACGCTGCCGCGCTGAGCGCATCCAACTGTTCCAGACGATAGCCGTGCTGGTACACCGACTGCAATTGCCAGCCGTTTTCCGGCGTCAACCCCAGATCGGAGCGCAGGCGGCTGATATGCGTATCCAGTGTGCGCGTGCTGGCGCTGGTGCCCCGGCCCCAGATGCGCTCCATCAGGTAACTGCGCGACATCAACTGACCCAGGTTGGAAAATAAAAATACCGCCAGATCGTAACTTTTGGGGGTGAGAGAAATCCGCTGACCATTACGCAAAACCACGCGATTCTTGATATCCACGCTCAAGTCGCCGTAATTCAGCACTTGCGCGCGCTTGGACACACGCGCAATACGGCGTCCAAGCACCTCGACACGCGCCAGAAACTCCGCGCGCCGCAGGGGCGTGACCATGCAATCATCCGCACCCGATTTAAGCATGGCGACTATTTCATGCTCATTATCCTGTTCGATCACGCGCAACACCGGCACAGTGGCAGTGAGGCTCGCATGTAGCGATACCAACACCTCCATGCTGGTCATGGCAGCAGCGCGCACGCCAACAATCAGCAGGTCAAAAGACTCGCGCGACACCTCCTTGACGAACGCCTTGCCGGAGCCGTACAGCACGCTGGTATGTCCGGCGGCGCGTAACCAGCCTGACAGTAAATCGGCTTCATGCTTGTCATCTTCCAAAAGTGCGATTCTCATGGTTTCCTCATTTTCTTGATTTAACTACCCGATGCGAACAATAACTCAGGACTAACGATGCTCATGCATGCCTGCCGACGTATTTACAAATATTTTACAAACCCGTGACCGCGTTGCCGCCACGTCACTGCTCATTAACATTCGTATGCCGTACTCCACCGCCCCGACAGGTTCACGTCTTTTTACCGCACATTTAAACCACTAATCGCGCCGGGCATCGATCAAGAACCGCCGCCGTGGTTATACTACTGCCTACTGCCTACTGTCTGCTGCCTGCTGCCTGCTGCCTGCTGCCTAGGGCAATTGCATCAAACAGCCACCAACCCAAGTAACTGCTCGCGGTAAGAGTCGCTGGTTGATGCGACCAGACGCCGGGTCTTGATTCCACCCTTGCGGGATTTATCCAGCCGGAAGATATTGAGCACCATGCGGCGCA
>JANPOH010000513.1:0-2933 GCA_031427895.1 Betaproteobacteria bacterium | reverse complement strand
GCCGATTTCGCCGATGTCACCGGGGGTGGCAACCTCAACGTCGGGGTTTTCCTGATCCCAAAGTTTTGTCTCGTAACCATGGCAGGCGCGGCCACAGGTAGTGGTGATGATCTCCACGCTGTCGTCGGGCATGGTGTATTGGTGCGAGCCGTTTTCGGTCATGCCGTAAATGTTCTGCGGCTTGATACCCATGTCGAGAAACGCGCGCGCGGTTTGCGGCGGTATGGTCGAACCGGCCATGTAAAACAAATTCACCTTGCCCAGCGTGGTCAGGCCACGCTGTTTCGCGTCCGCCAGAATATCAATCGCGTGGGTGGGCACGCCCATCACGTAGGTTGCGCCGGTTTCGAGCAGGCCGTCGAGCGGCTTCATCCCCGGCTTGAGATCGTTCAGCACCAGTTCAAAGCCCGCGCACAGGCTCTGCGCGATGGCCACCGTGGCGATGTGGTGCGACAGCGGGCTGTGGGTATAGAGCACGGTGTGTTCGTCGTGATGCCAGTCGTGAACCATCGCGCGGCCATTGGCGAGCAGTGTGTTGTCCGAGTGCAGCACCCCCTTGGGCATGCCGGTGGTGCCGGAGGTGAACGCCAGATAAACGATTTTATCGGGGTCGGTGTCCACCGGTGGCAGCGTCGCTGGCGTTGCACCCAAGACGGGAAACTCACCCGCATCCATGCGATACACGCGCTTCAATCCCGGCAACGATTTCGCCGCTCCGAACACATCCACCTTGTCCGCATCCGCGCCGTAACCCGCTTGCGTGAATAGTGCCGCGGTCTGGATACGCTCCATCAGCGCTACGATTTCGCCCACGGTGTAATTCTGGTGCAGCGACGGGTTGCACACATAGCCATTGCGCGAGCAGGCGAGAAACACCACCGCTGCTTCGACGCGATTGGGCAGCCATACCGAGACGCGGTTGCCGCGCTTCAAGCCCGCCGCGTGCAGGTCGGCGGCGAGCGCATCGACCCATTGAACGAGTTGTGTCCAGGTGAGCCGCATGCGCGAATCGCGCAGCGCATAAGCGTTCGGGCGCGTGCGCGCGTGTTGCGCCGCAAGCGCGTACATCGTTTCGTTTTTCCACCATCCCGATTCGTAATAGCGGCGGGCGGTGCGAGGATTGTGGAGTGTCAGTAGCGTAGACATAAAACCCATTTAACATCGATGAACAGGATGTACAGGATAAATTCACACCGGGGTTTGATCCTGTACATCCTGTTCATCGATGTAAAGTTTTCTGTGTATTAGTGGCCAAACTTATCCGTATCCGGCTTGCGCTTGCCGCGGAACGACTCGCCCAACTCCTTCGACTCATCGGTATCCAGATACAAGCGCAGCAGCAGATCATGCGACACACGCGCCAACCCCGACACGCCGCCATGCCGCGCGGTGAACGCGGCTTTAATCGACGCCAACGCGAACGCGCCGCGATCCGCAATCTCCAGCGCCATCTTGCGTGTTTCTTCGCGCAGCTTGTCGTCGGGGACAACCTTGTTGATGAGGCCGATGTCCAGCGCCTCGCGCGCAGTGAAACGCGGATTGGCGAACCACATTTCCTTCGCTTTCTTTTTGCCGACGAGGTCTTCGAGATACCAGGTGCCGTAGCCCGCATCGAAGCTGCCCATCATCGGGCCGACCTGGCGGAACACCGCGCTTTCCTTGGCGATGGTGATGTCGCACATCACTTGCAGCACTTGGCCGCCGCCCACCGCGTAGCCGTTGACCATGGCGATCACCGGTTTTTGCAGGCGCTCGATGCTTTCGTAAATCTCCAGCGTGGGCAACATGCCGGCGTAGAGGTTGGTGTCTTCGAGTCCGTCCTTGCGGCCGCCGATGCAGAAAAACTTGTCGCCCGCGCCAGTGATGACCAGCACGCGCGTGCGCGTCTCGCGGCGGATACCGTCGATGCAATCGCGGATCTCGTGGCACATCTCGGCGGTGAACATATTGCCGTCGTCGGGGCGATTCAGCGTGAGCCAGCCGATGGCGCCTTCTTCTTCATAAAGTATTGTTTTAAAAGACATTTTTTCCTCTAAAATCTTTGACACAGATTAACGCAGATTTTCGCAGATTAAAACCGACGCGGTAAATCTGCGTTCATCTGCGTTCATCTGCGCCAATAGTTTTTGACTTTCATATCACCTTCGCGCACCGTAGCTGCTCGATCCGTTCGGCGTCGTACCCCAACAGTCCGCCCAGCACCGCCTCATTGTGTTCACCCAGCAGCGGTGGCGCGCTGCGATAGCTGGCGTTGTTGTCGTCCACCGCGATGCCCAAACCGACCTGCGGAATTTTTCGCTCGCCTGCGGTTGCCGTGTAAAAAAGCCCGCGCGCGATCAACTCCGGATCGCTCGCCACTTCATCCGCGCTGTTCACTGGCCCCGCCGGCACTTTGTGTTCGACAAACAGTTTCAACCAGTGTGCGCGCGATTGCGTGCGCAGCACGTCCTGCGTTTTCGCCACGATCTCGGCGCGCACCGCGCAACGATCCGCGTTGGTGGCGTAGCGCGGATCATCCGCCACCGCTGGTTGCCCCACCGCCTGCCAGAAGCGTTTAAAGATGCCGTCGTTGCCCAGGCCCAGCGTGATCGGGCGATCCTGCGTGTCAAACGTCTGATACACCGAAATCACGCTGTCTTTTGCGCCGCTGCGATGCGGCACGATGCCGCTGCCGAGATACGGCACGATGCGTGGCGACATAAAGCGCGTCATGCTGTCTATCATGGCGATGTCGATCTTGTGGCCCTTGCCCGTGCGCTGCCTGTCAAACAGTGCAGCCAGCGTGGCATAAGCCGCATCCATGCCCGCGATCAAATCCGCCGCCGGTGTGCCGATTTTTTGTGGCGGACTGTCGGCTTCGCCGGTTAAATCCATCACCCCGCTGTAGCCTTCGGCGATGAGGTCGTAGCACGGAAAATCCTTGCGCGCGCCGG
>JANPOH010000512.1:0-2855 GCA_031427895.1 Betaproteobacteria bacterium | reverse complement strand
CAGTCGCGCATGCTCTACGGCAAGACCATGCACTCGGAGCGCCCCGCGCACCGTCTCTACGAGCAGTGGCATCCGCTGGGTGTGGTGGGGGTAATCACGGCGTTCAATTTCCCGGCGGCGGTGTGGGCGTGGAACGCATTCATCGCCGCGGTGTGCGGCGACACCGTGGTGTGGAAGCCTTCACCCAAGGCGCCTTTGACGGCCATCGCCGTGCAACGGCTGGTGAACCGCGTGATGCTTGAGGCCGGCCACGACAATGTGTTCTCGCTATTCATCGCCGGCGAGGCGGCCATGTTCGTTGCCGATGCGCGCGTGCCCTTGATCTCGTTCACCGGCGGCAGCGCCGTGGGCCGGCAGGTGGCGGAAACCGTGGCGCGGCGCATGGGGCGATGTCTGCTCGAATGCTCCGGCAACAACGCGGTGATCGTGGACGAAAGCGCCGATCTGGAACTCGCGTTGCGCGCGGTGCTGTTTGGCGCGGCGGGCACTGCGGGCCAGCGCTGCACCACCACACGGCGGCTCATCGTGCACAAGGCGTGCTACGACGAATTCGTCGCGCGGCTCACGGCTGCGTACAGCTCCATCACCATCGGCGATCCGCTCGATCCCGGCACGCTGATGGGGCCGCTGATCGATGCCGCCGCAGTCGAGCGTTTTCGCGCCACCATCGCCACCTTACGCGAACTCGGCGCGGAAATTCTCCACGGCGGCGCAGTGCTGGCGCGGCCCGGTACCTTCGTCGAGCCCACGCTGGTGCGCGCTGAAGCGCACTGGGACATCGTGCGCCAGGAAACTTTCGCGCCCATCCTCTATGTGATGCGCTGCGAGTCGCTGGAAGAAGCCATTGCGCTCAACAACGATGTGCCGCAGGGATTATCGTCTGCGCTGTTCACGCGCGACCTTACGCGCGCGGAGCAGTTTTTGTCCGCCGCCGGCAGCGATTGCGGCATCGCCAACATCAACGCCGGCACCTCGGGCGCGGAAATCGGCGGCGCGTTCGGCGGCGAAAAGGAAACCGGCGGCGGACGCGAAGCCGGCTCGGATGCATGGAAGCACTACATGCGGCGCCAGACCAACACCATCAATTGGGGCGACGAGTTGCCGCTGGCGCAGGGCATACGCTTCGGCGTGGATGCGTAGCGGCACCGCCGAGAGTAATTGTAAGTATTTGTTTTTAAACGAGTTTTTTACGCAGGCAATTGCAGATCGGCAATCACCGCCGCGAGAAAGCGCCCCGCTTCGCCGCCGCTGGCCGCGCGATGATCGAAGGTGATCGACAGCGGCAGTACGCGATGCACCGCGGGCGCGCCGTTCACCGCCACCACGCGCTCGGCGATTCTGCCCGCGCCGAGTATCGCCACCGTCGGCGGCAACACGATGGGGGCGGCGTATTTGCCCGCGATCATGCCGAAGTTGGAGAGCGTGATGGTGGGGCCGCGCAGTTCTTCCGGCGGGATGGTGCGCGCTTTCACGTCGGCGCGCATGCGATCCAGCCCGCAGCGCAAATCGGCGGCATCGCGATTGCCCACGTCGCGCAGCACCGGCACGAACAGGCCGTCGGGCGTATCCACCGCGATGCCGAGATCGATCTTCTTGAACATGCGCCGCGCCATGGGGCCGCTTTCGTACCATGCGTTCAGCGCAGGCTCGGCGCGGCAGCCGGCGGCGATGGCGCGCGCGAGGCGCATGGTGACATCGGCGCGCGCCGCCCACGCGTGAATGTCGGCATCGTCGGTGACGGTGGCAGAGGCGACCTCACTGCGCGCGTATGCCATGTTGCGCGCCATCGCGCGGCGCACGCCGCGCAGCGGCTCCAGCGGCGGCAGATCGGCGGCCTCGCTGGCCGCGCGCCGCACATCCGCCACCGTGATCGAGCCGTCCGGCCCGCTCGCGGTGATGGTGGCAAGATTGATGTTCATCTGCCGCGCCAGCGCGCGCGCCGCGGGCATGGCCTTGATGCCGCCCATGCCACCTATGCCACCTATGCCACCTATGCCACCTATGCCACCTATGCCACCCACGCCGCCGACCGGCGCTTCCGTGACCACCTGCTTGCCGACCTCGACGCTGCCGACCACCGCGCCGGCATCCTCCTCCCCCGCGCCCTCGTAGCCGGCAAGCGGCGCGTCAAGATGGATCACCTCGCCGGGCTTGCCGAAAAGCCTCACCACCCGGCCCGTATACGGCGAAGGAATTTCGACCACGGCCTTCGCGGTTTCCACCGACACCAGCGGCGCGCCCGCTTGCACTTCGTCGCCGGGCTTCACATGCCAGGCGACGATTTCGGCTTCCTGCAAACCCTCGCCCAAATCCGGCAGCTTGAACAGCTTCATTTGAACTCCAGTGCGTTGCGCGCCGCGTGCAAAATGCGCTCGACGCCGGGCAGATACTGATATTCGAGCCGCGCCAGCGGCACCACCACGTCGTAGCCGGTGACGCGTTGCACCGGCGCGAGCAGCGAGGTGAGCCCGTGTTCCGCCAGCCCCGCGGCGATCTCCGCGCCGAAACCGCCGCTGCGCGCCGCCTCGTGCACGATGACGCAGCGCCCGGTTTTGGCCACCGACTCCAGTATCGTCGGCAAGTCGAGCGGCTTCAATGTCGCGACATCGATCACTTCCGCGCTCACGCCTTCGCGCTCAAGCGCATCCGCGGCAGCCAGCGTTTCGCGCAGCATCGCACCCCAGCTCACCAGCGTGAGGTCGGCACCCTCGCGCTCGACGAAGCACACATCGAGCGGCAGCGCTTCGCCGTTGTCTTCGACATTTTGTTTGAACAACCGATACAGCCGTGTAGGCTCGAAGACGATCACCGGATCGGGATCGCGTATCGCCGCCAGCAGTAACCCATAGGCACGC
>JANPOH010000511.1:0-1817 GCA_031427895.1 Betaproteobacteria bacterium | reverse complement strand
TTCAACACCGGCGCCACGCCGTCGCGTTACCTCGCGTTCAAGCACGAAGGCGTGGCGGTGCGCAACACACAGGGCGTACCCAAGGCCTGGATCAGCAAGCGCGTGGGCGGCGACCAGATCGATTACGCCGACGAAAAGCCGGTGATCCGGCAACTTTTTGCCGAGGCGCTGGCCCAACACGGCATGCAACCACGCATGGACGAGGCCTACCAGGCCGAGCTTGCCGACCTGCCGCCGAAGGCGGCGTAGCACAAGGCGCCGTGGAACCTCTATACTTTTATTTTTAAGGAACCCTCCATGCTCGCAAAACCGCTGCAATGGGCGCTGGCCGGACTGCTCGCACTGGGCGGCATTTCCACCGCCTTCGCTCAAGGCAAACCCGCGCCCGTATCCACCACGGCGGCCCTCGCGGCCTACACCGGCCCCGACCGGCTGCAACGCCTGATCGAAGGCGCGAAAAAAGAAGGCGAAGTCAGTGTTTATAACTCCGCGCCGGTGGACGACATGCGCGTTTTCGCCGCCGCATTCGAAAAAAAATACGGCGTCAAGGTGAAGGTGTGGCGCGCCAGTTCCGAAAACATCGTGCAGCGCGCCGTCACCGAAGCGCGCGCCGGGCGCTTCGATGTCGATGTGGCGGAAACCAACTCGCCCGAAATGGAGGCGCTGTCGCGTGAAAGGCTGCTGCAGGAAATCAACTCACCGCACATCGCGGATTTGATCCCGCAGGCCGTGCCGCCGCACCGCGAATGGATCGGCACGCGGCTGAATATGTTCACCGCCGCCTACAACACCAAGCTGGTCAAAAAAGAAGACCTGCCGAAAACCTACGAGGATTTGTTGCATCCGCGCTGGAAGGGCAAACTCGGCATCGAGGCTAGCGATCTGGATTGGTTCGCCGGCGTGATCGCCGATCTGGGCGAGGCCAAGGGGTTGAAGCTGTTTCGCGACATCGTCGCCGCCAACGGCATGTCGGTGCGTACCGGCCACACGCTGCTCACCAATCTGGTGGTGTCCGGTGAAATTCCGTTGGCGCTGACGGTGTACAACTACAAAGCCGAGCAACTGAAAAACGACGGCGCGCCGATAGAATGGTTTGTGCTGCAACCGGGCTTGGCGCGCCCGCAGGGCGTGGGGGTGATGCGCCGCGCGCCGCATCCGCACGCAGCGCTGCTGTTTCACGATTTCATGCTGACCGACGCGCAGGCGCTGTTCATCAAGCGTGATTTCATACCCACCAGCAAAAAATTCAGTTCGCCGCTGAACAAATTTCCGTTCCGTTTTGTCGATCCCAGGGTAGCGCTCGACGAACATGACAAGTGGTCGAAACTGTACCGCGAAATCATCACCGGCTCGGTCAAGTAATACCATTCAGCACATTCACCCTTCAACTGGAGTCACCATGAGTGAAAACGAATCGCACTACCACAGCAAAAAAGACCGCATTTTTCTGCGTTCCATCCAAGGCCACTACAACCTGGGCGCCGAGCTCGCGCGGCTGCGCGCGCTGCCGCGCGTGCGCAAAGGCAAGGAAATCAAATTCGTTGACGGCCCGCAGGCCTACAGCCGCCATTACGTCGAGCCCAAGGACGGCATCACGCAAACCCTGCATCTGCATCTGGAGGAATACGGCCCCGGCGGCAAATCACAAAAACACGGCCACGTGAACGAGGCCGAGTTTTATATCCTCGATGGCACGGGGGATGAAATTCACGACGGCGTGCGCTACGACTGGCAGGCGGGCGATGTGGCGATCGTGCATAACAACTGCGTGCATCAGCACTTCAATGCCGATTCCACCAAGCCTGCGCGCGCCCTGG
>JANPOH010000510.1:0-4108 GCA_031427895.1 Betaproteobacteria bacterium | reverse complement strand
GACGGCGCCATATCGGTGGGATGCAGCGCGCGTGAACCGATGATGCTGATTTCCTTGAAATACAGCGGGAAGGTAGTGAAGGTGGCGCAGCATTCGTGGCTTACGGCATACGGTGATAAACGCCCGCCGGGTTTGAGCATTTCAATCGCCACCGCCAGCGTGGCCGCGCCGCCGGCAGTGTCGATCACCACATCGGCGCCTTGATTGCCGGTGAGCCGCATCACTTCACTTAAACTTTTTTCTGCACTGACATCCAGCGCATGATGGGCGCCCATGCGCATCGCCATATCGAGTTTCCATTTCGTGCGCGAGATGGCAATCACCGGGTTCGCCCCCGCCAGTGCAGCCAGTTGTGTGTGCAGCAAACCGGTAGTGCCTTGACCGATCACCACCACCGAATCGCCGGCCTTAACGCCGAGACGATCCTGTGCGTGCTTTACCGTGGCCAGGGTTTCGATAATCGTGGCGTCGTCGAGCGCCAGGTCACGCGGTAGCGGGTGAGCATACTTGCCGGCTACGTGTACCAACTCGGCCAACGAACCATCGACTTCGCGCCCGAATAGCCCCGCATTGCGGCACAGGTTTTGCATCTCGCGCCGGCACATATCGCAGTGACCGCAGGAAATGATGGGATTGATGATGACCGGATCGCCCGCTTTCACATGTGTGACTTTTTCACCTGCTGACTCGACCACACCGGTGGATTCATGACCCATCACCACCGGGTATTTCAGGTTGGAATACAGACCTTTGTAGATGCCGAGGTCGGTATGGCACACGGCCGTGGCCGCAATGCGCACGACCACATGATCCGGCGCCAGTGTCGGCACCGCGCGGTCGATGATTGAAAAAGTTCGCGGCGCTGTAAGCGCCGCGGTTTTTGAAAGTAAGGCCATGGTGGGACCGGCAATCCCTCCCCATGAAGGGGAGGGAATTCCTTGGTTAATGTCCCGGCAGCTTGCCGTAGTTGCAATAACCCGGCATCGGGTCAACCACGGTGATTTGTTCCACCGGGAAGTTCGACACGATTTCAACGCTGTCTTTGTGAACGATGAGCATTTCTTCAATGCGCACGCCCCATTGCTGCGTTTTGCCGTGCTGGGTTTCGAGTGCGAACACCATGCCTTCTTTGATTTCTATCGGGTGATCGAGCGACCAGATGCGCGAGATCACCGGCTGATCGTATTGCGCCAGACCCAGGCCGTGACCCCACAGGTTAGCTGCGGCTTGGTCTTCTTCTTCGTAGCCCCAGGTGTCTTTTGCCGACGGCCACTTGGAGGCGATGTCGCGCGTGGTGACGCCGACTTTCACCGCTTTGATGGAGTCATACAGCCAGCCCAGCGCCAATGCGTAGTAATCTTTTTGCTCTTGATTCGGCTCGCGGCCCACCATGTAGGTGCGGTAGTAGCACGACTTGTAGCCGTTCCATGTCAGCGCGGCCAAGTCCATGAACACCAAGTCGCCCGGCTTGATGATGCGGTCGGAGAAATTGCGCCAGTTCGGCCAGGTGTTAAGGCCCGAGGACACGATCACGTCTTCCACGTCTTCCATGCCCGGAATGTCGTAGAGGAACTTCATGATGTGCGCGGTCAACTGGTTTTCAGTGAGGCCCGGCTTCAGGAAGCGCATGAATTCCCAGTGCGCGGCATCGCCAATCGCGCCGACCTGCCGCATACACTCGTGCTCGTCTTCGTTCTTGATGGCACGGGCTTCCATCATCGGCGTCATGCCGTCAACCCAGTCGATCTTTTGGTCCTTGAAAATCTGGATCATGTTGATATCGACGAAATCAACGCCGAGCTTCATGCCATCGACGCCGCTTTTTTTCATTTCTTTTTTGATGGCGTTGGTAAACTTGGTCACCTGCTGCAGCGATGCGGCGCCTGCGGCGCCCTTGATCCAGGCGTAGGAGTACCGGATGTTTTCTTTGGGAATCCACGGCGAATGCTTGGCGATATGCACGCCGATGTCGCCTTGCTCGAACAGTACCGGCGCGTCATCGCCGCACAACAGCGCATAGCGCAGGCCGGGCTTCAGGCGGTTCCAGCCGGGGGTGAGGGTGCTCGTCACATAACGCACGTTCTCGTCATACATCAGCAACATCGCGCCGAGGCCGTGCGCCTTCATGCGCTCACGCGCGCGCGCCAGACGGTGCTTGCGCAGCCGGTCCCAGTTGATCCGCTCTTGCCAATCGAGTCCCACCATGCCGACGTTTGCCATTACGCTCTCCTGTTGCTGGTCTTATGGAATTGTGAACAACGAAACTACAACAAAAACAAATACTTAGAGTAATTCTGGTGCGGCGGATCACAGGCAGTGATGTCTGACCCTCGCGAGGGCAAAATTTTGACTGGTTTGCCTTTGAAACACAAGTGAATTCAAAGGGTAAGTCGGGTTGTTCCGTTATGGAAATGGCTGTCGGCCAAGCCCTCGATACCGGTCGCGCGCCAACGGGCGCGGTAGAATCGCCGCAACCTTCCAATGTCGTGAAAGTGTCCGCTCCGATGCCTGCCAGCAAGCAAACCGCGCGTAGAACGTCCGCAGTGCAGCCGCTACTTCCCGTCACCATCGAACCCGGCAACATCCGCTACGCTCCGGGCGTGCGTGCGGGTCGGTGGATATTCGCCACCGGCCACAAAGGCACGGCGGATTTCGTCAGCGGCATGGCGCCGGACGTTACCGACACAGCCGCGCCGCGCCACGGCGCGCCCAAGTTCAGGAAGGAAGCGCAACACATCTTCGCCAACTTCGACAAGGTGTTGAAGGCTGGTGGCAGTGATCGACGGCACGTGGTGCGCGTCGATCAGTATTACACCGGCGGGCCGGTGGTGCCTGCGTATCACGAAGTGCGCCGCGACTTCTTCGGCGGCCACGTGCCGCCGAGCACCTCGAACCTGCACCAGAAATTTCTGCTCGCCGGGCAGGACATGGAAGTGCAACTGATGGCGGCGGTTCCCGGCAAGGGTTTCGAGGTGGCGCAGCACCGCCCGGCCAATCTGCCTGTGCATGCGACCTCGGGCTACAGCCCGGTGCTCACCTGCGGCGACTACGTGTTCGTCGCCGGGCAAACCGCCGAGGCGTTCAAAACAGAGGAAGGCCCGATAGACCCGGCCGCGCGCCTGCCCGCAGGGCATCTGTGGAAAGGCTTGCCTATCAAGCTGGAAACCGAATTCATCATCGAGCGCAAATTAAAGCCCGCGCTGGCGACGGTGGGCAACACGCTGGCGGAGGTGGTGAAGGCACAGGTGTATTTGCGCGATATCGACGACGTGCCGGCGTTCAACGAAGTGTGGGCGAAGCATTTTCCCAAAGCGCCTCCCGCGACCACCATCATCACCACGGCCAACCCCGGCTTTATCTGCGAGGCGGGGCGCATTGAGATCAACACCATCAGCGTGCGCAACGCCAAGCGCGGCGGCAAAACGAAAAAGCAGGTGATCGACGCCGGCGTGCCCACGGCATTTGAAGGCCATGTGCAGGCGATACGCGCGGGCGACTTGTTGTTTCTTTCCGGCCTGATGGCGGTGGACAAAGGCGGGGCGCTGGCCGCGAGTGCGCGTATCGACCCGCGCCAGCCATATTTCGGCAGCGCCGTGCAGTTGCAGATGGAACACCTGCTTGCGCAGGCGCAACGCATCTGCGCCAAAGCCGGCACGTCGCTTGCCAACGTGGTGCGCGCGCAACAGTTCCATACCGATCTGGCGGATTTTAATGCCGCATGGCAGGTGTGGGATCGGCATTTGCCGAAGCATCACTTGCCGTTTTCCGCTATCGAAGTGCCGGCGCTGGCCGTGCCGGGCGCGGTGGTGATGCTGGATTTGTGGGTTTATGTTCCTTAATCGGGGAATCGATCATGCGTAAAACGATGCATTATTTGAGTGGCAGACTGCTGTTGGCGGTTACGCTGTTGATGCCCGCCGTCTCGATGGCACAAACCGAAACCGCCGCCAACTACCCGACGCAACCAGTGCGCTTTGTCGTGCCGTTCTCGGCCGGCGGCGGCACCGACGTCATCATGCGTTTGATCGCCAAGCACATGGGCGAGGCGTGGAAAGTCAGCGTGATCGTCGATAACCGCGTCGGCGCGGGCGGCGTGGTGGGTTCGCAG
>JANPOH010000509.1:0-3303 GCA_031427895.1 Betaproteobacteria bacterium | reverse complement strand
GGCCGAGTTCGAGGATGCGCACGCCGGTGAGAGGGTGAGTCATAAAAAAACAACTTCAAGTTCATTAACCACAGATGAACACAGATAACCCCAAACACCCAACCCAAAAGCCGTTGAAATACGTTGTTGAACTTATCTGCGTTCATCTGTGTTCATCTGTGGTTAAAAACGCTTTTAAAGCCCCAGCCCGCGCGCAATGATATTGCGCTGTATCTCGGACGTGCCCGCGCCGGTGGTCGCCAGCCGCGAATCGCGAAAAAATCGCTGCATCGGATACTCCATGCAGTAACCATAGCCGCCGAGGATTTGCAGGCCCATGTCGGACACCGCTTTGTAGGTTTCGCCGGTGTGCAGCTTCACCACCGCGGCGTCGTGGCGCGTGGCCTTGCCCTGATCCATCAGCCACGCGAAGCGATAGACCATGGTGCGCGAGATATCGAGCATCATTTTCATGTCGGCGAGCTTGTGCGAGATGGCCTGAAACTCGCCGATGGCTTTGCCGAATTGCTTGCGTGTTTTGGCGTAGTTCAAGGCATATTCAAACGCGGCAGTGGCGGCCCCCGTGCGCGCCGCCGACAGACACAGCCGCTCGTACCAGATATAGGCATCCACCGAACGCCAGCCCTCGCCCACCTTGCCCAGCACTGCCGTACTCGGCACCTGCACGTCGTTGTAGAACACTTGTGTCGTGCCAATTGCTCGCTGGCCCAGCGTTTTTATTTTCCGGATTTCAATACCCGGCAGCGTGGTGTCGATCAGAAAGTTGGTGATGCCTTCGTGCTTCTTGCCCTCGCTCGACGTGCGCGCGATCAGCAAACACAGCTCGCTGCAATCCATGCCCGAGGTGAACATCTTCTGTCCGTTAATCAGGTACCCGCCCTCATGTTCCGTCGCCCTGGTGGTCAGCGCCGCCGCATCCGAACCGGAATGCGGCTCGGTGATGCCGAAACACACCGCGACTTCGCCCCTGGCAACCCGCGGCAATATCGATTGTTTTTGTTCCGGCGTACCGTCGCGCATCACCGCATAGCCGCCGTAGGTCAGCGTGCGAAACACCCACATGCCGAGTTCTTCAAAAGCGTAGCCGCATTCTTCCAGCAGAATCGCCAGATCAATGGCGTTGCCCCCGCTGCCGCCATGCTCGGGCGGCACGATCAAACCAAACCAGCCGTTTTTCGCCAGCGCATCGTACGCCTCGCGCGGCGGGCGGGCGTCTTCGTCGCACTTGGCGGCGTATTCCGGCGGACATGCCTTGCTTAATAACGCACGCAGATGCTCGCGGATTTGATCCTGTTCCGGGGTAAACGAGAAATCCATCATCGATACGCTCAGTTCAACTTCGCCAATTCCAGCACCCGCTTCGCCCGCGCATACATGGCGTAATCCACCAGCTTGCCTTCCACCGCTATCGCGGCCACGCCGGTTTTTTCGGCGGCTTCAAACTCGTTTATCACGCGCGTGTACCAGATCACCTCCACCTCCGGCACGGCATACGCTTTACGAATCGGCGCGATCTGCTTGGGGTGTATCGGCGTGCGGCCCAGAAACCCCAGCCGCGCGGACAGCGTGGAATCCTGCATCAGCCCCACCTCGTCGGCGATATCACCGAAAACGCCATCGAGCGGATAGGCGCCCGCCGCGCGCGTGTCATTCAATACCTTGGATTTGGCATACAGCAGTTCGGTGCCCTCGATCGACCACGCGCAGCCCAAATCGGTTTGCAGATCGCCATCGCGTGCGCTGCCGATGCAGGTCGCGGTCACGCGCGGCGACGCTTTTATTAACGCATAACAGTTGTAGACACCCAGCGCGCTTTCGATCATCAGGCAGATTTCAACACTACCGGGGTTCATGCCTTGCGCTGCTTCAAGTTTATCGAGCAGCGCGGCGCAGGCTTTCACTTCTTCCACCGTCTCGCCCTTGGGCAGAAAAATCATCTCCAATCCCGGACGCACCACGGCGGCAAGATCGGCTTCCAGCATGCCGGTGGCCGGGCTGTTGGTGCGCACGAATAGGCCCGGCGCGGATTTACCGCCATTATTACGATTGCGAACAACCGCCACCGCATCGATCTGCGACGCCACCAGCTTGCGCGCTTCGGGCTTGGCGGCTATCGCTACCGAATCTTCCAGATCAAAAATCACGGCGTCGGTGCCGGATTCCAGTGCCTTCGCCATCACGCGCGCATTGGAGCCGGGGGCGAACAGAGCGGTTCTGACAGGTCTCATAGATGTAATGTAACTATTTGTTTTTAAACATTATTTTGCATAACTTTCCACACGCATCGGCGGGTTGCCGATTTCACCGAGGCGTCCGTCCTCGGCCATGATCTCGATGAAATTTTCCAGCGCGTGCCACGCGGGCGGCATGCCGAAATTGGCGCTGGTCTGAAAAATAATCTCCATCACTTCACGCGGGGACGCGCCCTGACGCATCGCGCCGCGCATATGACCTTTGGAATTGGTCGCCTCGCCCACCGCCAGACAATCGCCAACCATGCACAACAGCCGCGTCTTGTTATCGACAATGCCGCGCGTGTACATATCGCCGTAGCAAAATTGCTCCCACAGCCCGGCGAACCCGCTGTCCATGGAGTCGATCCAACTCAGGATGTTGATGTGGTGGCGCGGGCGCATGGTCAAGCCGGTGCTCACCGCAAGCCAGCCGTGTTTGTCGATCAGCGGCTGCGTGCGCGGATCGGCGACATCATCCTTGTGCCAGGTTTTTTCTTCGTCGGCGCGGTTGCGTTTGCGATCGTTGCCGTCGAGCGGCAGTTGCGATTTTTTCAATTCCGGCAGCAAGCCAAGTTCTTCGACGATTTCGTGAAAGGTTTCAATCGCGGGGTCCACCGTCACCAGACCGCCGTACACCTGACACTGCAAAATAATCTCGGCGATTTCGGCCACCGGCACCTTAGCCGCCAACGCGGCGCGCACGGTGTCTTCGAGCAGCGGCTGCGATTTTGCCATGGTGTATTGACCGATCAACACCAGAAAGCGCGTGCGCGTATCCAGCGCGGGGCGGCGCGACAAGCCCTTGATCTGGTAATCGAGCCACGCCCTCGTAAAATGGGGATCGACGGCGTCGCGCCGTGCAAGGCGCTTTTCAAAACCCCGGCCCTGCATGCTGACGCCGGCATCAAACGCATCGGCGCCATACTTGGCACGCATATCATCGGACATGGTTACTCTCTGAAATAAATGGCAGGGAAAATTCTAAACCAGCAAAAACCCGGGGGTGGTAGGGTGCGCATCGCGCACGCGCGGCCAACGGTGAACGGTGAACGGTGCGCGTGCGCGATGC
>JANPOH010000508.1:0-20241 GCA_031427895.1 Betaproteobacteria bacterium | reverse complement strand
GGGCGTGCAGTTTCACTTCATGCGCCGCGCGTTGCTCGAACTGAAAAAAACCGGCGACTACACCGGCATGACAAAAGATGAATGGGTAACCGCGCGCCACGATATTGAAACGCTGATCGGCCTTGAAGAACACTATCGCATCGAGCGCGAGACGGTCGAAAAAGCCTACTACGGCAAAAAGAAAAAATAATATAACCATTTGTTTTTAAAGGTAATTTATGACTGACTCTCTGGAGCACCTGCGGCAGTGGGTGGGCCGCAAAGAGGCGCATCACGACGTTGCCGCGGCCTGGCCCATCGCCGCCATGACCGCCACGCTGGATCGCCGCGACCCGGCGCCGCGCGACGGCGATGCCATTCCCGAGGGATGGCATTGGTCGTACTTTCTCGAGACTGCGCCTGCATCGGAGCTCGCGCATGATGGCCACCCGAAACGCGGCGGCTTTCTGCCGCCGGTGAGTTTGCCGCGGCGCATGTGGGCGGGCGGGCGGCTGGATTTCAAGCGCCCGATCAGAGTCGGCGAAAAATTATCGCGTGAATCGGAAATTCTTTCGGTCGAACCCAAGTCGGGCAAGAGCGGCAATCTGGTGTTTGTTACGGTGCGGCACACCGTCAGCGTGGCAAGCGAGATCGCCGTGGTCGAAGAACACGACATCGTGTATCGCGATGCCGCGGTTCCGGGCGCGCGGAATACGCCTGGCGCGCCAGACCGGGCGCCCGCGCCGCCCGGCAAGCCTGCGCCCGCGAATCCCGTGTGGCGGCACGAGGTGATGCCCGACGAAGCGATGCTGTTTCGTTATTCGGCGCTGATTTTCAACGCGCATCGCATCCATTACGATATCGATTACTGCCGCCAGGAAGAAGGCTACCCCGGCCTGATCGTGCATGGCCCGTTGCAAACCACGCTGCTGCTGGATTTAAGCCGCCGCTTTGCCGGAAAGCCCGTACGCAAGCTCGATTACCGCGCGATCAGCCCGCTGTTTCATAACGAGAAACTCACCGTGGGCGGCATCCCCTCGGCGGACGGCGCCACGGCGCAATTGTGGACAGCCGGCCCCAGCGGCAATATCGCCATGACCGGCACGGCCACTTACTAAACCGCCCACGCTACACATTCGAAACAAAGCCGTTACAATAACCAGATGAAACGCCATCTCATTGTGTTTTACGTCGTCGTGGTCGTCGTGCTCATGGCCGGACGCTTCGCGTGGCAGAACTGCGCGTGGGACATCCTGTCCCGAGTCAGCGCCGGCGCGGTACTGGTATCGACGCTGATTATCGGCTGGAACGTGCTTCGCACGCCTCCGCAGGCCGGCGACGAGGTTGTGCTGCGCGGCGAACTGCTTTCCGCCGCGCGCATGGCGCTGCTGGTACTGTGTCTTGGCATGGTGGTCGCGATGGTCGGCGACCTGGCCGGCAACTGGGTATTCGGCTGCCGTTAGACGATCAGTCCGTGGGGCGTGAAACGTACCGCCTGTGGGCTCCTCGCCGCACGCCCCACGCCCCACGCCCCACGCTGTAAACACTACCAACCGCTGCGCTCGGGCGTCGCGCTGATCTTGTGTATGGTCAGATCCGAGCCTTCGAACTCTTCTTCCGCGCTCAGGCGCAAGCCCATCGTGGCCTTTAGCGCGCCGTAGAGAATCGCGCTGCCGATCAGCGCCACCGCGATACCCATGCCGGTGCCGATCAGTTGCGCGCCCATGCTCACGCCGCCAAGGCCGCCCATGCTTTTCGGCCCGAAAATGCCGCAGGCGATGCCGCCCCACGCGCCGCACAAGCCGTGCAACGGCCACACGCCGAGCACGTCGTCGATCTTCAATTTATTCTGCGTCAAGGTGAACATGTACACAAACAGCGCACCGGCCACCGCGCCGGTCACCAGCGAACCCAGCGGGTGCATCACATCCGAGCCCGCACACACCGCCACCAGCCCCGCCAGCGGCCCGTTATGCACAAAGCCGGGGTCGTTGCGGCCGGCGATCAGCGCCGCGAGCGTGCCGCCGGCCATCGCCATCAGCGAATTGACCGCCACCAGACCGGAAATTTTGTCGATGGTCTGCGCCGACATCACGTTAAAGCCGAACCAGCCGACCGCCAAAATCCATGCGCCGAGCGCCAGAAACGGAATGCTCGACGGCGCATGCGCGACGATGCTGCCGTTCTTGGTATAGCGCCCGGTGCGCGCGCCCAGCATCAGCACCGCCACCAGCGCGATCCAGCCGCCCACCGCATGCACCACCACCGAGCCCGCGAAGTCATGAAATTTTTCACCGGTGGCGGCCTTGATCCAATCCTGCACGCCGTATTTATCGTTCCACGCGATGCCTTCAAAGAACGGATAAATCACGCCCACAATAACCGCCGTGGCAAACAATTGCGTATAGAACTTCGCGCGTTCCGCAATGCCGCCTGAAATAATCGCCGGCACCGCCGCCGCAAACGTCAGCAGGAAAAAGAACTTGGTCAGTTCAAAGCCGCTCTTCTCGGCGAGCTTTTCAGCGCCCGACAGGAAATCCACGCCATACGCCACCGAGTAGCCGACAAAAAAATACGCGATGGTGGAGACCGCGAAATCACACATGATCTTGACCAGCGCGTTGACCTGATTTTTGCTGCGTACCGTGCCGAGTTCAAGAAACGCGAACCCGGAATGCATGGCCAGAACCATGATCGCGCCCAGCAGAATGAACAGGGTGTCGTTGCTTATCTTTAGCGCTTCCATTTTTATATGCACTCCTATTGAAATGATACGCACCAAATAAGCAATATTTGTTCCACAAAATAACTATTTGTTTTTAAACACTATTTACTCCATCGTCCCGAAGTATATGCACCATAAATGCACTTTATAAACTGCTTACGCACCATTTAAGTGCGAAAAGTCTGACGCGCCGAAGAAGCGGTGCGCGGCGCTAAGCGAATATTTCGCCCAGACACAGCCGCAGGCCGTCATCCCAAGGCGGCATATCCAGCGCGTAACGCACGCGAAGGCGGGCGCCGTCCAGCCGCGAATTGGCGGGACGCGCGGCGGGCAAGGGATACTGCGCCGTGGCGATCGGCATCACCGTGCGGCACAACAACGCCGGGTCGTGCGACCGCGCGGCGGCAACTATCGCGCTGGCAAAGCCGTGCCAGCTGGTCTCGCCGGCAGCCGTCAAATGAAAAGTGCCGCTATCGAACGCACCCTGGCCCCGGCGCGCCAAATCCTGCTGCAACGCCAGCGCCGTGACTTGCGCGATCAGGCGCGCCCACGTCGGAGCGCCGAACTGATCGGCCACGATCCGCAGCGCTTCGCGCTCGCCGGCCAGGCGCAGGATCGTGCGGAGAAAGTTTTTGCCGCGCGCGGCGTAGACCCAGCTCGTACGAAAAATCAGATGGTCGGCGCCCGCGGCGCGCACCGCCTCCTCGCCCGCCAACTTGCTGCGACCGTAAACACCGAGCGGATTGGGCGCATCCGTCTCGGTGTATGGCCCCGGCTTGCCGCCGTCAAATACATAATCAGTGGAGTAATGCACCAGCAGCGCGCCATGCCTGCGTGCCGCGACCGCCAGCAACTCCGGTGCGTGCGCGTTGATCGCCATCGCAACGGCGGGCGCCTGCTCCGCTTTGTCGACTGCCGTATAAGCGGCGGCATTGACGATCACATCCGGCTTGCACGCATCCACCTGCGCGGCCAGCGTGTCCACGTTCGCCAGATCGCAATGCCCGCGATCGGGCGCGATCACCCGCCCCAGCGGCATCAGCGTGCGCGCGAGCTCCCAACCGAGCTGGCCGGTTGAACCGAGCAACAAAATACGATGATGATTCATCATGGCTTGGCTGTCATCTTACGTGATCCGCGCCGGCACTGGCAAAGCAACGTCCCTCACGCAAAAAAACCGCCGCCCCGCAGCCGCGCGGGAACAGTCATGTTTCATTGAATGGGCTAACTATTCCGCGTATAGTTCAAACGACATAATCACGCTTGTCATCCCCTTGGCCACTCCAAACACAGCAAACACAGATCGCCCGCTCACCCTGAACCAACTGGTTGCCGACCTGGTGGCCGATAAACTGGTTTCCAAAGAAGCTGCGGATCAACTGCTGGTGAATCGCCGCACGATCCAGTCCAGCCAGCACCCGCTGGTGATTCTCGCCAATCAAAAGTGGAAAGACCCGCGTGATCCGCGCAAGCTGCTGCATCTTGAAACACTGACGCAATGGCTGGCCGCGAAATCCGGGCTGGATTATTTTCACATTGATCCGTTCAAGGTCGACTTCGCGGCGGTGACCAAGGTCATGTCCAACGCCTACGCCGAGCGCTACAAGATTCTGCCGGTGGCCGTCACCGCAAACGAAGTGACCATCGCCACATCCGAACCGCTTGTGCGCGAGTGGGAGGCGCAACTCAAACACATACTGCGGCTGGATATCAAGCGGGTTATCGCCAGCCCGGTCGAAATCCAGGCTTATATCGTCGAGTTTTATAACCTCGCGCAGTCGGTCAAAACCGCCTCGGCGCAGGATCGCGGCAACTTCGGCAGCGTCACCAACTTCGAGCAGTTAATGCAGCTTGGGCGCAGCGGCAAGCTCGACGCCAACGATCAGCACATAGTGCATATCTGCGACTGGCTGTTCACCTATGCCTTTCAGCAGCGCGCCAGCGATATACACATCGAGCCGCGCCGCGACATCGGCAACGTGCGTTTTCGCATCGACGGCGCGCTGCATCAGGTCTACCAGATTCCCACGCCGGTGATGGTGGCGATGACCTCGCGCATCAAGATCATGGGGCGCATGGACCTGGTCGAAAAAAGACGCCCGCAGGACGGCCGCCTGAAAACCGTCTCGCCCGATGGACGTGAAATCGAATTGCGCCTGTCCACCATGCCCACCGCCTTCGGCGAAAAAATGGTGATGCGTATTTTTGATCCCGAAACCCTGGTCAAGGACTATTCCGAGCTGGGCCTCGGCGAAGACGACGAACGCAAATGGAATCACATGGTGGGTCAGCCGCACGGCATCGTGCTGGTCACCGGGCCGACCGGTTCGGGCAAGACCACCACGCTGTATTCCACGCTCAAGACGCTGGCGACCCCCGACGTCAACGTGTGTTCGGTGGAAGACCCTATCGAAATGGTGGAACCCGCGTTTAACCAGATGCAGGTGCAATCCGCCATCGGCGTCGATTTTGCCAGCGGCATCCGCACGCTGATGCGGCAAGACCCGGACATCATCATGGTGGGCGAGATACGCGACCTTGAAACCGCCGAGATGGCGGTACAGGCCGCGTTGACCGGGCATTTGGTGCTATCCACGCTGCACACCAACGACGCGCCGTCGGCGATCACCCGCCTGATTGACCTGGGCGTGCCGAGTTACCTGATTCAATCCACCCTGCTGGGCGTGATGGCGCAGCGGCTGATCCGCACCATCTGCCCGCACTGCAAGGAACAAACCGATCTCGATGACGCCACCTGGGACAACCTGGTCGCGCCATGGAAAGCGCCCAATCCCAAAGGCAAAACCACCATCGGCAAAGGCTGCCTGGCATGCCGCCTGACCGGCTACATGGGGCGCGTCGGCATCTATGAAGCCATGGTGCTCACGCCCGAACTCAAGCGCCACATCACCGGCACCACCGATCTCGAAGCCTTCCGCGATGCCGCCTATAAAGAAGGCTTAAAGCCGCTGCGTATCAACGGCGCAATGAAAGTCGCCGCCGGCCTCACCACCGTCGACGAAGTGCTCAAAACCTGCCCCCCGCCGGGCGGCGACCGCCGGCAGGCGCCGCACTGAGTGTTGTTGCGGCTTTGCGGTGAAGCTTTTCAGCCGTTCAGCGCGCTTTACTCAGCAGCTTCATCCCGCGATCCAGTCCGTCCAGGGTCAGCGGGAACATGCGCCCGGACATGATGTCGCGTGTGATGCGTATCGACTCGTGGTAATCCCACAGTGACTCGGACGTCGGGTTGACCCAGATTGTATTCGGATACACCTCCAGCACGCGCTGCATCCACACCGCGCCCGGCTCCTCGTTGGTGTGCTCGACGCTGCCGCCGGGGTAAGTGATTTCATACGGGCTCATGGTCGCGTCGCCGACAAAAATCACTTTGTAGTCGTGGGCGTATTTGTGCAGGATATCGAGGGTGGCGATGCGCTCGTTGTGGCGGCGGCGATTGTCTTTCCACACCCGCTCATACAAAAAGTTGTGGAAGTAAAAATACTCCAGGTGTTTGAACTCGGTGCGCGTGGCCGAGAAAAGCTGCTCGCACACGCGAATGTGATCGTCCATCGAGCCGCCAATATCAAAAAACAGCAGCACCTTCACCGCGTTGTGCCGCTCCGGCACCATTTTCAGATCCAGCCAGCCCGCATTCTTGGCGGTGGAGCGGATGGTGTCTTCCATATCCAGTTGATCCGGCGCACCGGTGCGCGCGAATTTTCGCAATTTACGCAGCGCCACCTTGAGGTTGCGCGTGCCCAGCTCCACGTCGCCATCGAGGTTTTTGTATTCGCGCTGATCCCACACCTTGACCGCGCGACGGTGGCGCGACTCCTGCTGGCCAATACGCACGCCTTCGGGGTTATAGCCGTACGCGCCGAACGGGCTGGTGCCCGCCGTGCCTATCCATTTGCTGCCGCCCTGATGACGGCCTTTTTGTTCTTCGAGACGTTTTTTCAGCGTCTCCATCAATTTTTCCCAGCCGCCGAGGGATTCGATCAGCTTTTTTTCTTCTTCGCTCAGATGCCGCTCGGCGAGTTTGCGTAACCACGCTTCCGGAATTTTGGCGTCGATGCCCTCCACCTCGATGATGCCCTTGAAGTAGGCCGAGAACACGCGATCAAAACGGTCAAAATATTTTTCATCTTTCACCAGACACGTGCGCGCAAGGTAATAAAAATCCTCCACGCTGCCGAATACCACCTGTTTCTCAAAACCCTCCAGCAGCACCAGAAACTCCTTGATGGAGACCGGCACCCCGCCTTCTTTCAGCTTGAGGAAGAATTCTATAAGCATTTGTTTTTAAACACTATTTTATGAAACAACTTCTTACAATTGGTAACGGCTTGATCGAACATTCGCACGTAGCATGAATGCACTGGATCATTTTAAAGGAGAACCGTCATGCACAAAATACTCGTTGGCGCTCTTGCAGGTCTTGCAGGTCTTGCAATGTTCGCCGCCGGCGGCGTGACAACCGCCAACGCGGGCGGCATATCGGTGGGGATCGTCATCGGCGTACCGGCGCCGGTGTATTACGAACCGGTCTATTACCCGCCGCCACCCGTCTACTATGCACCGCGCGTGGTCTACGCTCCGCCGGTGTATTACGCCCCGCCGGTGTATTACGCGCCGCCGGTGATATATGTCCGCCCCCATCATCATTACCGTCACCACCGTCACCACGCACATCACAGTCACTGGCGTTAGAAGCCGCGCGCCACGCGCGTGACTTGACGAAAGTCATTGTTCACCGCGTTGCGAATGTTGCTGTCGAGCGCGCCGGCGCGCTCGCACTGGTGCAGCATGTCCCACAAGCCGATGTGGCGCTTGAGCAGCAACGGCAGCCGCCGCGCGTAATCCATTTCGTACAACGGCGCTTGCAGCAACGCGCCCAGCAACTTCCAGAAATGGTTTTGCGGGTGGGCGTAATACTGCTGCTTTTCCAGGGATTTAGGGCTGGGGAAGCTCCCTAAAATCAACACCGTCACCTGCTTGTCGATAAGCGGCGCCAGACCCTGCTGCCGCACGGCGCGGGCTACTTCTTGCGCGACATGAACACCAGCCGTTCGAACAGATGCACGTCCTGCTCGTTTTTGAGCAGTGCGCCGTGCAGCGGCGGAATGATTTTGTGCTGATCCTGACTGTGCAACGTTTCAGGAGAGATATCTTCCGCCACCAGCAGCTTCAGCCAGTCCAGCAATTCCGAGGTGGAGGGTTTTTTCTTCAGCCCCGGCACCTCGCGAATGGCAAAAAACGCATTCAACGCCTGGCTCAACAATATTTTCTTGATGTCTGGAAAATGCACATCGACGATTTGCGACATGGTGTCGTGATCGGGAAAACGGATGTAGTGAAAAAAGCAGCGGCGCAAAAACGCGTCGGGCAGCTCTTTTTCGTTGTTGCTGGTGATTATCACCAGCGGGCGCGTTTTAGCCTTGATGAGCTGCTGCGTTTCGTAAACGTAAAACTCCATGCGATCCAGCTCGCGCAGCAGGTCGTTGGGGAATTCAATATCCGCCTTGTCCACCTCGTCGATCAGCAGCACGGAAGTCTCCGGCGACTCGAACGCTTTCCACAACATGCCCTGCACGATGTAGTTGCCGATATCCTTGACCTTGGCGTCACCCAACTGCGAATCGCGCAGCCGCGACACGGCGTCGTATTCATACAGGCCATGCTGCGCCTTGGTGGTGGATTTGATGTGCCACTCGTAGAGCGGGCGCTTTAACGCCTTGGCGACCTCCAGCGCCAGCATGGTTTTGCCGGTGCCCGGCTCGCCTTTAATCAGCAGCGGACGCTCCAGCGTAATCGCGGCGTTGACCGCCATCATCAGGTCGTGGGTGGCTACGTAGTTATCGGTGCCTTCAAAACGCATTTTTATTCTCTGTCAAAAGTGATGAATGGATGAATGAATTATAGCCGCTGTGGTAGCTACGGCCGCGTGTTGCTATGGCTTAAGTCCCGATAGCCGCTGCTCCACCTGCAACAGCTTTTCCCGGATGGCCGCGCCGACGAAAATCCGCGGGTCGGACGGCTCCTGCTGCCGAGCCTGCTCGCGCTGCAAAATCGCCTTGCGGGCCTGTTCAAAGGCGGTCTCGAACGAATGGGTTTTACGCAGCGCCTCGTCGAACAACGCCTTCGCCAGATAGGTGGCGTCGGATTCATTGCCGCAGCCGAACGAGGTTTTGGTGGCGCTCGATGCCGTGATAATCAGCGTGTTGTCGTCCTTGAGCGGCTCGACGAATCCGCCGGAGTAACACGCCGACACCACCAGCACTTTCCACTTGATCCGCGAGCCATCCAGCGCCTGCTTTAGGGCCGCCGGATTCACCGGCTGTAAACGCAAGGGCCAGAAATTCACCGATAGATCGTGTTTCTCCGAGCCGTGCGACGATACATACAGCACCAGCACATCCTCGTCGCGATTCATCACGCCGCCGATATGCTTTAACGCGGCGAACAAGCTGGTGACGGTGGCCAGCGGATATTCATGCACCGTCGCCGGGTTATTGAGCAACACCAGTGAACGCCCGTCGGCATCAAAACGCCGGCGCATCAGCGCGTCGATGAGCATGGCTTCTTTCATGAATACGTCTTCGCTTGCGTAGAGGCCCGCGGTCAGCGAGTACACGTCGGCAATGCCGGGCCGCTCCGGCAGCAGCGCGGACAAGGCGCGCTGCAAGGCGTCATGCTGCGCGTAGAAGCCTTTTTCGTCGGCCAGTGCGTGCCGGTTTTTGTTGGCCTGGCTGTGTTGCGCTTCGGGGTCTTCGACCGGAATCCACAATTCGCCACGCGGCCCCCAGATGCCCGGCGCCACTACCAGCGACACGCCCAGCAGGGCGACGCCCGCGGTGCGGTGCAACCCCGCGCGCCCCGGCGGCGGCGAAAACCGCCATGACGCAACCACCACCATCGCCGTCCACCACGCGATCTGCAAATGGAAAATCCACTGCCAGTACTTCGGCGCGACGGGCACGGCCTTCTGCGACAACAGCCACGCCGCCACGCCGCACACCAGTGTCGCCACCAGACTTGCGGCGACCAGCGCCACCGGCATCACGAGCTGCAACGCGCGGTTTTCAGCGGCGCGCGCCGCGATCACGCCGAACAACAGCACCAGCGGCACAAACAGCAACGCATTCGGCAACTCGTAGACGTTCAACTGCCCGTTGACGCCGACGTAACCGATGCCGAGCGCCAGCATCAGCAGCAACGTCAACACCACCAGCGCGAGGAAGGCTTCGGCGGTCGCGACAAAATCCGTCTGTTCAACACGCCGAAAAAACGCCAGCCGCGCGCCCGCGCGCAGATTCTCGTTTACGCCAAAGGCGGTAGCCGTGGTGACAGTGGCGGCAGTTACAGCCGGCAGCGCATCCGCGGCAGGGGTGCGCGCAGACGCATCCCACGCGCCATCGGGCGCCCGCGCGCGCAACACGGCGATCCATGCGTCGCGCTGCTCCACGCTGCCAAAGGCATCAAACGGCACCACAATAAAAGAATAATTTATTAATATAATCAACAACTTATTGTCAAACTGCACCACCGCGCCAAGGGTCGGCCAGGCGATGTGCGCGGTAAGCCTGGGCGTCTCATGCACCAGGGCGTCGGCGGCCATGGTCAGCGCCTGCGGGCCAGCCATGCCGTCATCGGCGCAGTGTGCATGGATACGCGCCGCGCGCAAACGCTGCTGCCAGATCGTGAGCAGCCAAACACCCAGAAACGCCACCGCGATCAGCCACGGCAAGCGCCGGTTTCTGCCGATGTAACCGTTGATAAGTTCGATGTAACCCATGCCGATGACGATGCCGCACGCCACCGTGGCCGCCATCAGCCAAACCATCGCGGCGCCCCAGCGCACGGCGCGCAGCATCCGTTGCGTGGTCTCCTGCAACGCGGCCATCGTGTCCGCGCGCGACACCGTGTACTGGATGCGCGCGGCGACGGGTGTGTCGATATCAGGTGCCGGCATCGGTGATCAGCTTTGCAAATCCGCGCGGCGGTCGATGTCGAACACCACGCCGGGGTCGTCGCACGCGATCAGGCGCACTTGCGCGCGATGCTTTTGAATCACCGCGCGCGCGCCTTCGTCGCCCTTTGACTGCAACAGTTCATCCAGCAGGGTTGCATTAAACCCCACCGGGTGCCCGCGCTCACCGTTGTACTCGGGCGCGGCGATGCACGCACCGTTGGCAACCGCATCGACAACTTGGCTAATCGTGGCGGGGCGTATGCGCGGCATGTCGGCCAATGCGACCACCCAGCCCGCTGCGTCGCGGCTATGCGCGATCACATGCGCGAGACTCACGCCCATGCCGTCAGCGGCGTCAGCGCACACCGTGACCTCGACACCCTCGGCTTGCAGCAGGCGCATCAACGCATCGCTGCCGGGGCGCACCACCGCCGTGACGCGCAAGCCCGCTGCCTGCATGTGGCGCGCCGCGCGCACGCCGATCGGCACGCCATCGAGCGGATGCAACAGCTTGCCCCCGCCGGGAGACGCGCCGTTGCCGGAACACACGCCACCGCCAAAGCGCGAGCCCGCGCCGGCGGCCAAAAGTATGCCGGCAACGCGCGGCGCGGAGGTGTTGTTCATGGAATGCCGATTATACGCAGCGCATGCGGTAAACTCGTGGCAGCAAAACCGCCTTTCACCGTCCTCGAGAATAATTTAATTTATGCAATTGAAACAAATACTTACATCACTATTCTGCCTGACGTGCGTGGGCATCGCCAACGGCGCGCACGCACAAGCCGAAACCTATCCGCTGCGCCCGATCCGTCTTATTGTGCCGTTCTCACCCGGCTCCAGCACTAACGATATCCTCGGACGCGGCATCGCGCAGCGCTTAACCGCGGCGCTCGGCCAGCAGGTGGTAGTGGATAACCGCCCCGGCGCGGGCGGCACCTCCGGCACCGAGATCGTCGCCAAAGCGCCGCCGGACGGCTACACCCTGCTGGTGGCGATTGCCGGGCCGTTAACCGTCGCGCCCAGCGTGTATAAAAAAATCGGCTACGACGCGACGCGCGATTTCGCGCCGATCGCGCGCATCGCCGTTATTCCCTATTTGATGGTGGTCAATAACAACGTGCCCGCGACCACCGTGAAAGAACTGATCGCGCTCGCCAAGTCAAAACCTGGCGGCATCAACTTCGCGTCATCCGGTGTCGGCGGCTCGCCGCATTTGTGCGGCGAATTGTTCAACACCATGGCCGAACTCACCATGGTGCATGTGCCGTACAAAGGCGCGGGGGTCGCCACCACCGATGTGCTGTCGGGCCAGATTCAGATGTTCTGCACCGGTGTCACCGCGTTAAACGCACTGGTCAAGGCCGGACGCCTGCGCCCCATCGGCATGGCCACGCTCAAGCGCTCGGCGTTGATGCCAGACATTCCCACCATCAGCGAACAAGGGCTGAAAGATTTTGAAGTGACCTCGTGGACCGGCATCGTCGCGCCCGCAAAAACGCCGCGCGCCATTGTGCAAAAACTCCATGACCAGCTCGCCAGAATCGCGCAAACCGACGACATGAAAAATTTCGTGCAGGGGCAAGGCGCGGAATTGAGCGTGCTCGGCCCGGAAGCCTTCGCCGCCGACATCAAAAGCGATATCGCCAAGTGGGCGCGCGTGGTTAAAGCGGCAAAAATACAACCAGAATAGTACAGCCGGAATAGCCGATGATTCATGATGTGACCACCGACGCGGACGATCCGCCGCCCTTCGTCGCGCTGCACGAGCTGCGGCTACAGTGCAATAACGGCGCGGCCTACAGCGGCCTGCGCGGCGCACGGCGCCATCAGCGCTACCCCGACATCGTGCCCGCGCTTTACCCGCGGCCTGCCGCCCACATTTTTCAGGCAGCGCTCGCCGCGGCCGGCGCTTTGCAGTGGACTATCGCGGCAGCCGTCGAATCCGAAGGCCGCATCGAAGCCACCGCCACCACGCGCTGGATGCACTTTAAGGATGATGTGGTGATCCGCATCCGTGCCGACACCCACGCCAACGGCACGCGGCTCGACATTCGCTCTGCCTCGCGCGTGGGCAGCAGCGACTTCGGCGTCAACGCCAGGCGCATTCATCGCTTTTTGCAGGAGATGGATAATCGTTTAAAAACAAATAGTTAACTCACCATGCCTAAATTCTGCGCCAATCTCACCCTGCTCTATAACGAGCATGAATTCCTCGAACGTTTCGGCGCGGCGTCACGCGCGGGATTCAACGGTGTCGAGTATTTATTCCCCTACGATTTCGACAAACACCAACTCGCCGAGCTGCTCAACCGCCACCAGCTTGAACAAGTGCTGCACAACATGCCTGCCGGCGACTGGGCCAACGGCGAACGCGGCATCGCGTGCCACCCGAACCGCGTGAACGAATTTCAGGCCGGCGTGGAAAAAGCCATCGACTACGCCGGTGCGCTCGGCTGCAAACAGGTGAACTGCCTCGCCGGGCTGACGCCCGCGAACGTTGCGCCTTCGATCCTGCGCGACACCTTTATCACTAATCTGCAATTCGCCGCGCCGTTGTTCAAAGCGGCGGGCATCAAGCTGCTGATCGAACCCATCAACAGCGTGCGCGACATGCCGGGCTTTTATCTCGACCACACGCAGCAGGCGCTCGACATCATTCGCGACACCGGCTCGGACAACCTGTTCGTGCAGTACGACATCTACCACATGCAGATCATGGAAGGCGATCTGGCCAGCACCATCGTGAAAAACCTCGCGCTGATTCAGCACATGCAGTTGGCGGATAACCCCGGCAGACATGAACCGGGCACGGGCGAGATCAACTATCCGTTCCTGTTCGGTTTTATCGACAAAATCGGCTATACCGGCTGGATCGGCTGCGAGTACAAGCCGCTGACCGCCACCGACGCCGGCCTCGGCTGGATCAAACCTTTTCGGTAGCATCGGTAGCCTGTGGCAAAATTCAACCATCCCACCATTGGAGAACGGCAATGAGCAACATCGGATTCATCGGCCTCGGCATCATGGGCAAACCCATGGCCTTAAATCTTATCAAGGGCGGCCACACGCTATTTTTGAACTCGCGCAGCGGCGTGGCGAAAGAACTTACGGACGCGGGCGGCAACGCGTGCGCCAGCGCCAAGGAAGTCGCGCAAAAAGCCGACATCATCATCGTGATGGTGCCGGACACGCCGGATGTGGACAAAGTGTTGTTCGGCGCGAACGGCGTGGCTGACGGCTTAACGAATACGCCCGCAGGCAAAGCTGCGGCGGGCAAAATCGTTATCGACATGAGTTCGATTTCGCCCATCGAAACAAAAAGCTTCGCCCAAAAAATCAATGCGCTCGGCTGCGAATACGTGGATGCGCCGGTGTCGGGCGGCGAGGTCGGCGCGAAAGCAGCCTCGCTCACCATCATGATCGGCGCCAACCCGGCGACCTTCGACAAAGTGAAACCGCTGTTCGAGTTGATGGGCAAAAACATTACGCTGGTCGGCGGCAACGGCGACGGGCAAACCTGCAAGGTGTGCAACCAGATTATCGTCGCGCTGAACATTGAAGCGGTGAGCGAAGCGCTGGTGTTCGCCGCCAAGGCCGGCGCCGATCCGGCCAAAGTGCGGCAGGCGCTGATGGGCGGATTCGCCGCCTCGCGCATTCTTGAAGTACATGGCGAGCGCATGATTAAGCGCGCCTTCGATCCGGGTTTCCGCATCGAGCTGCATCAAAAAGATTTGTCGCTGGCGCTGGCCGGCGCGCGCGCGATGGGCATGTCGCTGCCGAATACGGCAACCGCGCAGGAAATGTTCAACGCCTGCGTGGCGCAAGGCGGCGCGAAGTGGGATCACTCGGCGATGGTCAAAGCGCTGGAAACATTGGCAAACCATCCCGTGGCGAAGTAGCTCAAACCATGCGCCGCCGCACTGCCGCCGTGCTGCTGGCCGCGATGGCCACAATGGCCGGCGGCGTGTGCGCGCAACCGTTCCCCGCTAAACTCATCCGCGTCATCAACCCCGCCGCGCCGGGCGGCAACAGCGATCTGCTGTTTCGCGTGCTGTCGCCAAAAATGATCGAACTCTTGGGCCAGCCACTGGTGATGGAATATCGCCCCGGCGCGGGCGCGACGGTCGGCACCGAACTGCTCGCCAAAAGCGCGCCCGACGGCTACACCACGTGTGTTCGTCGCCGCCAGCCATGTGATGAACCCGGCGCTGGTGAAAAAGCTGCCGTACGACACGCTAAAAGACTTCACCCCGCTGGGGCTGATCGCGGACATCCCTTCGGCGCTGGTCACACACCCGTCGTTGCCCGCGAAGAACGTGAAGGAACTCATCGCGCTGGGCCGCGCGCATCCGGGCGCGATCAATTTTTCGTCGGGCGGGCACGGCACGGTGGGGCATCTGGCCGGGTCGTTGTTCGGCTCGATGGCAAAAGCGCAATACACGTTTGTCGCCTACAAAGGCTCGCATAAAGACTTTTTAGCCGCGAATTTACGCAGATGAACGCAGATTAAAACCAGAAGTCTTCATTTTGTTACCGATCGAGGCATTCGAGTACGGGCCGCGGCAAGGGTCCATACAATGTCTTCCGTGGTACTGTGTCATGGGTTCCCGTATCCACGGGATACGACAGCGGGTTTTAATCTGCATTCATCTGCGTTCATCTGCGTTCATCTGCGTAAATTCTCGGCTAAAATTCGTTTGACCTTACTCATAAACACATGAACAAACCTCGACCCTTGCCCGCCCCCTGCCCGCCCGAACTCATCGCGGCGCTGCGCGCACGTTTCGGCGAGCGCTTGAGCACCACGCAGGCGATACGCGAGCATCACGGCAAGGACGAATCCGCGTTCCCCGTCGCCCCACCCGACGCGGTGGTGTTTCCACAATCCATCGACGAGTGCGTCGCCATCGTCAAGCTCTGCGTCGCGCACCACGCCAACCTCATTCCCTACGGCGTGGGCACCTCGCTCGAAGGCCACGTACTCGCGATTCACGGCGGCGTGTGCGTGGACATGAGCCGCATGAACAACATACTCGCGGTGAACGCCGACGACCTCGACTGCACGGTGCAGGCGGGCGTCACGCGCAAGCAATTGAATCTGCATCTGCAACACACGGGACTATTTTTTCCCATTGACCCCGGCGCCGACGCCACGCTCGGCGGCATGGCCGCGACGCGCGCCTCCGGCACCAACGCCGTGCGCTACGGCACCATGCGTGAAAACGTCCTGGGATTAACCGTCGTGCTGGCCGACGGACGCATCATCAAAACCGGCGGGCGCTCGCGCAAATCCGCCGCCGGCTACGATCTCACGCGGCTGCTGGTCGGCTCGGAAGGCACATTGGGCTTGATTACCGAAGTCACGCTGCGCCTCTTCCCGCGGCCCGAAGCCGCCGCCGCCGCGACCTGCGCGTTTCCCAGCATCGACGCCGCCGTGCGCACCGTGATTCAAACCATACAACTCGGCGTACCTATCGCGCGCTGCGAACTGCTCGACGCGCTCACCATCAAGGCCGTCAACGGCTACAGCAAACTCGGCTTGCGCGAAGCGCCGATGCTGTTCTGCGAGTTTCACGGCAGCGCCGCCTCCGTCAAAGAGCAAGCTGAAACCGTGCAGGCCATCGCCCGCGAACAAGGCGGCATGGATTTCGAATGGGCGACAAAACAGGAAGACCGCGCGCGCCTGTGGCAAGCGCGCCACGATGCCTACCCCGCGTGCCTGAGACTGAAACCCGGCGGCCGCGCCATGTCCACCGACGTGTGCGTGCCGATTTCACGGCTCGCCGAGTGCATCGCCGAAACCAACACGGATGTGCAGGGCGCGGCCATCCCGATCGCGCTGTTCGGCCACGTCGGCGACGGCAACTTTCATCTCGCGATCATGGTTGACCCCGGCAACCCCGCCGACCTCGCCGAAGCCGAGCGCGTGAATCACAACGTCGTGTCACGCGCACTGGCGATGAACGGCACCTGCACCGGCGAACACGGCATCGGCTTCGGCAAGCTGGATTTTCTCGACGCCGAGCACGGTGAAGCGGTTTCCGTGATGCGCGCGATCAAGCTGGCGCTGGACCCGCACAATGTGTTTAATCGCGGCAAGGTGATACGATCCTGACGTTATCGCCATCCGTGCAGCCCGCATGATAAACACGCCGCAAATGCCCAGCCTGCCGCTCCAGCTTTGGTCCGACCTGCACGGGGTCGGCGCGTTGTGGCAAATCGGCGCGCTCGCGCTGTGCATCACCGGGGGCTGGCTGGCGCAGCGTTATACGGAGCGCGGGCCGCTCGCGCAATCCGCCACGGACGGCGAGACCACCCTCAAAATGCACATGGGCAGCGTTCGCAGGCTGGCGTTTCCGCTCGCGGCGCTTGGGCTGGTGCTGGTGGCGCGCGCGATCCTGAAAAACTGGCTGCCGATAAGCCTGCTGGATCTGGCGGTGTCTCTGTTGACAGCACTGGCGCTGGTGCGGATCACCATTTACATGCTGCGGCATGTGTTTACGCCCGGCGGCTGGCTGCGTAGCTCCGAGCGCTATATCGCGTGGACGATGTGGATCGGATGCGTCGTCTATATCGGCGGGCTGTGGCCGGCGCTGCGCGGCCTGCTCGACACGATCGGTTTCAGTTTAGGCGAGCAGCGCGTATCGCTGCTGCTGGTCCTGCAAGGCGCGCTGTCGATCACGGTCACGGTGCTGCTGGCGCTGTGGCTGGGGCGCGTGATCGAGGCGCGCCTGATGGGCGCCGCCACGCTTAACGTAAATCTGCGGGTGATGTTCACCAAGCTCGCGCAGGCGCTGCTGTTGCTGGCGGCGATACTCATCGCGCTGCCTGCCGTGGGTATCGATCTCACCGTGCTGTCGGTGTTCGGCGGCATGCTCGGCGTGGGCATCGGCTTCGGACTGCAAAAAATCGCCAGCAATTACATCAGCGGTTTCATCATTCTGATGGATCGCTCGGTGTCGCTCGGAGATTTAATTACGGTTGATAAATACACCGGCCAGCTCACCAAGATGACCGCGCGCTACGTGGTAATGCGCGCAAACGACGGCACCGAAACCCTCATCCCCAACGAAACCATGATTACCTCGCCGGTGGTCAATCATTCCTACACGGACAAGCGCGTGCGCGTGGGCGTGCCGGTGCGGGTGGCGTATGAATCCGACCTTGAAGCGGTCAGGCGCGTGCTGGTCGAAGCAGCGCAGCGGCATCCGCGCGTGCTGCCGGAGCCGGCGCCGAAAATGCTGATCCGCGACTTCGCCGACAACGGCATCAACGTTGAACTGGGGGTGTGGATCGCCGACCCGCAGGACGGCACGGCCAACCTGCGTTCCGACCTGTATTTCGACATCTGGCGCGAGTTTCGCGCGCACGGCATCGAGATTCCGTATCCGCAACACACGGTGCGCTACACGGGCACGCCGCCGGGTGGCCTGACGCCCGCCGAAACGGCCTGAAATATACTATTAAATCAAAGACTTGATCTATCTCAACCGCACCGCAAAAAAGCACTATCCGACGCCGTTGAAGTTCGGTAGACTCCGCGCGTAATAGCCTGTATTGCTGGGCTGTAAACGGGGAGTTTTATGTACACAGGATTGCTCGATCTGCCGTGGTGGGGTTACATAGCCGCCACGCTGGGGCTGACCCATATCACCATTGCCGCGGTCACGATATATCTGCACCGCCACTCCGCGCATCGTGCGCTGGATCTGCACCCGATTGTCAGTCACTTTTTCCGTTTCTGGCTGTGGTCAACCACCGGCATGACCACGAAAGCGTGGACTGCGATTCACCGCAAGCACCACGCAAAATGTGAAACCGCCGAAGACCCGCACAGCCCGCAGATATTCGGCATCAAACGCGTGCTGCTGACCGGCGCGGAGCTGTATCGAGTGGAAGGCGCGAACAAGGAAACCCTCGAACACTACGGCCACGGCACGCCCGACGACTGGCTGGAAAACAACGTCTACGGCAAGCACGATCGCATCGGCATCGGCTCGATGCTGGTGTTGAACACCCTGCTGTTCGGCCCGATCGGCATCACCATCTGGGCCGTGCAAATGATGTGGATTCCTTTTCTGGCTGCCGGCTTCGTCAACGGCGTCGGCCACTACTGGGGCTACCGCAACTTTCAATCCGAGGACGCCAGCACCAACGTCGTGCCGTGGGGCATCCTGATCGGCGGCGAAGAGCTGCACAACAACCATCATGCCTACCCCACCTCGGCGAAGCTCTCCAACCGCTGGTACGAATTCGATATTGGCTGGATGTATATCCGCATCCTTGAAATGCTGGGTTTGGCCACGGTGAAAAAAATCGCGCCGAAGGTCAAACTGATCGCCGCCAAACCACAGTGCGATGTCGACACGCTGCAAGCCGTGATTACGCATCGCTACGACGTGGTGACGCGCTACGCGCGCTCGCTGCGCGACACCTGCATCGCCGAGATGCACACCCTTAAAGCGCGCGCATCGGGTCTGCATGGCGTGGATGGCACGCGGCTGCGTCGCTGGCTCCACATTGATGCGGCAGCCTTGCCCGAGAAAGAACGCGCCGAACGCGCACAGGTTATCAGTCAAAGCAATGTGCTTTCGACCGTCTACACCATGCGCGACGAACTGGCGGGCGTGTGGCAACGCTCCACCGCCACCAAGGAGCAATTAGTACACACGCTCGAAGACTGGTGCAAACGCGCCGAACAAAGCGGCATCGCGCCGTTGCAGGAGTTCTCGAAGCGCTTGCGCTGCTATGCTTGAAGCGTGATTGGCGTTGTGAGTAGCGCCGCGGTTGCTCCAGACTCCAAACGGAAAAAGCCCGAAAAAAAACCCGCGAAAGCGGGTTTTTTTCGGGCTGTTACTACTTGATCTTCGCTTCCTTGTAGGGCACGTGTTTGCGCGCTACCGGATCGAATTTATTGATCTCCATCTTTTCAGGCTTGGTACGCTTGTTCTTGGTGGTGGTGTAAAAATGGCCGGTGCCGGCTGACGATTCGAGCTTGATTTTTTCGCGCATGGGAGTCTCCGCCTGGATTGGATGGGTTAAACCGCGACGCCGCGGCTGCGTATATCGGCCAGCACAACGTCGATGCCGTTCTTGTCGATGGTACGCAGGCCGGTTTGAGACACGCGCAGGCGTATCCAGCGGTTTTCGCTCTCCACCCAAAAACGGCGGCTATGCAAATTCGGCAGAAAACGCCGCTTGGTCTTGTTATTCGCGTGGGAAACGTTGTTCCCAACCATCGGCTTCTTGCCGGTAACCTGACATACACGTGACATGATGAACCCTCGTACCTGAAATGGTGGAACCTGCAAAGACGCAGCAAATGCAGCAAAGGGGGCGAATTCTACACGAAATCAGGGGCTTCGCTCAAGTGACTGCGCGCAAATACCGCTTCGCAGGGCAGGAGGGGTGAAAAACAACTTAATTAACCTGAATTTTGCATAAAAAGGGCAAAGAACACCGTAAGTGATTGGTACAATGCGAGTTATCAAGAAACGCATTCGTCACCACCAACAGGTCTCTGCCCACCATGGATTCTACGCCAGAACAACTGCGATTTGCTTCG
>JANPOH010000507.1:0-5279 GCA_031427895.1 Betaproteobacteria bacterium | reverse complement strand
GGCAGCGACGGATGCGCGACCAGCAGGTTCACCGATTCCGCCGCCGTGGTGATGAACGCAAAATCGCGGATCGAATCGAAGTTGAGCTTCATCAGCGTCGGGTTGGTGGCATGCCCCGGCGCGTTGAGGATGATGGTGTAGCCATCGGGCGCGGTGGTCTTGGCGAACATTTCGCTGGCAATCGCGCTGTTGGCGCCGCCGCGATTTTCAATGATGAACTGCTGGCCCATCTGCTCGGTGAGTTTTTGCCCCAGCGCGCGCGCCACGATGTCATTGGTGCCGCCGGGCGGAAAGCCGACGACGAAGCGTATCGGTTTGTTGGGGTACGGCTGCTGCGCCCACGCCGCCGCAGAGGCGCCACACATCAGTGCCGCGATTACCGCGTGAGTAACCGCCCGAACGTTTTTGTTGTGCATGCGCGCCTCCAAAAAGTTTGCCCCGGCCGCTTTTCAGCGCGCCGGGGCAAGCAGTATAGCGCCGTGTGAGCGGCTAGCGCGCGCGCCGCGCCGGCCATCGCGGGGTCTTGCAGAATAGGGTTCAGCCGCGTGGTTTTACCGCTGCCGAGAAAGCCGGTGATGATCGATACGGGGGTGCGGGGATGTGACATTTAAACCCTTCACCGCAGAGGCGCAGAGAAAACGCGGAGAACTACTTTGTTTGAACTTCTCTGCGTAATCTCTGCGCCTCTGCGGTGAGAATTCTGCACTTGATCTACTTCTCCAAACCCGCCGAGTACTTGCCCAGACTCGCCAAGCCGTTCATGCGCGCGCGATGCGCGAGTGCGGCTTGCGCGGCGGGCACGTTGGCTGCCGAACCGCGCCAAGCTTTCAAACAGGCGGCCTGCAGCGCGCGGCCATACGAGAAAGACAACGGCCACGGGTTGCCGCTGAGTTTATTCATTGCATCCAGATGCGCGGTCGCCAGTTCGTCGCTTTGTCCGCCCGACAAAAAGGCGATGCCCGCCACCGCCGCCGGCACGGTACGCTTCAAAATACGCACGGTGCGCTCGGCCACTTCATCCACGCTCGCCTGACGCGCACAGCTTTTGCCGGAGATCACCATCGAGGGCTTCAGCACCGCGCCTTCGAGTGACACGCGGTTGATGTAGAGCGCATCAAACACGGCGTTTAAGGTCCACTCCGTCACCTGTTCGCAACGTTCTATCGTGTGATCGCCGTCCATCAACACTTCAGGTTCGACGATGGGCACCAGGCCCGCTTCCTGGCAAATCGCGGCGTAGCGTGCCAGGGCGTGCGCGTTGACGGCGATGCAGGTGGTGCTGGGTATGTCGGTGCCGATGGTGATGACCGCGCGCCACTTGGCGAATTTCGCGCCGAGCTTGACGTATTCGGCGCAACGCGCGGGCAGATTGTCGAGGCCTTCGGTCACCAATTCACCGCGGCACAACGCGAGGTCTTTCGCGCCCGCATCGACCTTGATGCCGGGCAGCACGCCATTCTTGTTCAAAAGATCAACGAATGACATGCCGTCGGCGGATTTTTGGCGCAGCGTTTCGTCGTACAGAATCACGCCGCTGATGGTGTCGCCGATGCCCTTGGTGGTGAATAGCATGTCGCGATAAGCACGGCGGTTTTCTTCGGTGTTTTCCACCTTGATGCCGTCGAAGCGCTTGCCGATGGTGCCGGTGCTTTCGTCGGCGGCGAGAATGCCGCGACCGGGCGCGACCATGGCGCGGGCGATGTTATTGAGGGTGTTTGACATATAAGCTCCTGTTTTTAAACACTATTTTATGCGTGCCGATGTTCGCCGACTTTGATAATTTTCATGGTGTTGGTGCCGCCGGCTTTGCCGAACGGCTCGCCGATGGTGATGACGATGGTGTCGCCGTTTTGCACCGCGCCGCGTTTGAGCAATTCGTCTTCGGCCAGTTGCAGCGCTTTGCCGGGATTGCGCGCGCCCTTGAATTTGATCGGGTAGACACCTTTGTAGACGGTGACGCGGCGGCGCGTTTCGACCACGGAACTCAGCGCGTAAATCGGCACCGCCGTGGACAGGCGCGACATCAGCATCGGCGTTTTGCCGCTTTGCGTGAGCGAGGCGATGGCCTTGATATTCAGATTGTTCGCCGTAAACACCGTGGCGCGCGCGACGGCTTCTTCGACTTCGCTCGGCGGACGGCGCAGCACCCGCTCGCTGGCGGTGGGGTCTTCCTTTTCTGCCTCGATGCACACGCGCGCCATGGCGGCCACCGTTTCGACCGGGTACTGTCCGACGGCGGTTTCGCCCGACAGCATCACGGCGTCGGTGCCGTCGAGCACGGCGTTGGCAACGTCGGACACCTCGGCCCGTGTCGGAATCGGATTGTTAATCATCGACTCCATCATTTGCGTGGCGGTGATCACCGCTTTGTTTTTTTCGCGCGCGAGCCGGATCATGCGCTTTTGCAGCGCGGGCACCACGGCGTCGCCGACTTCGACCGCGAGATCGCCGCGCGCCACCATGATGACATCGGAGGCGTCGATGATTTCCTCGAGCGCGGCGATGGCTTCGGCGCGCTCGATCTTGGCGACCATCAGCGCTTTGCCGCCGGCCTTGTGCATGAGATCACGCGCCCAGCGCATGTCTTCGCCCGAACGCGGAAACGACACGCCGAGAAAATCCGCTTTCAGCTCGGCGGCGGTTTTGATGTCCTGTTTGTCTTTCTCGGTCAGCGCGGGCGCGGTCAGCCCGCCGCCCTTGCGATTGATGCCCTTGTTGTTGGACAGCAGCCCGCCGAGTTCAACCGCACAGTTGATACGCGGGCCTTTAACCGAGACTACGCCGAGCACGATGCGCCCATCGTCGAGCAACAGGGTGTCGCCGGTACGCACGTCTTTTGGCAGGTTGATGTAGTCGAGGCCCACCGTGTGTTGATCGCCGAGTTTGCATTCGGCGTCGAGCACGAACTTCGCGCCGGGCACGAGCGTGATTTTGTTGTCTTTGAATTTGCCGATGCGGATTTTCGGGCCTTGCAGATCCACCAGCACGCCGACGGCGCGCCCGGCGCGGCGCGCCAGCAGCCGCACCAGCTCCACGCGCGCCTTGTGTTCGGCGGCAGTGCCGTGCGAGAAATTCATCCGCACCACATCAAGGCCGGCGTCAATCATGCGCGCGAGCGTTTTGGCGTCGCTGGAGGCGGGGCCCAGCGTGGCTACGATTTTTGTGCGGCGTGTCATTTAGTTTCGCGAGGGGTGAGGGGTGAGGGGTGGCGTTAGCCGGCTCTGGATTCGAGAATTTCTACAGCAGGCAGTTTGCGGCCTTCGAGAAATTCGAGAAACGCGCCGCCGCCAGTGGAAATATAGGAAATTTTATCCCTGATGCCGTATTTCGCGATAGCCGCCAGCGTGTCGCCGCCGCCCGCGATCGAGAATGCCTTGGATTGGGCTATCGCCTGGGCTATCGCCTTGGTGCCGCCCGCAAACTGGTCGTATTCAAACACGCCCACCGGGCCGTTCCACACAATGGTGCCGGCCTTGGCGATCAGCTCGGCAAAACACGCCGCGGTTTTGGGGCCTACGTCGAGGATCAGATCGTCCGCGCTGACGGCGTTGGCATGCACCCGGTTGGCGCGCGCCATCGCCGCAAGCTCATTGGCGACGATCACATCCTCCGGCAGCGGCACTTGCGCGCCGCGTGCTTTCATCAGATCGATGATTTCCTGCGCTTCGTTCACCAGATTGGGTTCGGCCAGCGATTTGCCGATGCACAGGCCCGACGCCAGCATGAAGGTATTGGCAATGCCGCCGCCGACGATCAGTTGATCGACCTTGGCCGCCAGCGACTTGAGGATGGTAAGTTTGGTGGAAACCTTGGAGCCGGCGACGATCGCCAGCAACGGTCGCGCGGGTTTGTCCAGCGCGCGGCCCAGCGCATCGAGTTCCGCCGCCATCAGCGGCCCGGCGCAGGCGATTTTGGCGAACTTGGCGATGCCGTGGGTGGTGGCTTCGGCACGGTGCGCGGTGCCGAAGGCATCATTCACATAAATATCGCACAGCGCCGCCATTTTTTGCGCCAGCGCGTCGTCGTTCTTTTTCTCGCCGCGGTTGACGCGGCAGTTTTCCAGCATCACCACTTCGCCGGGCTTGACTTCAACGCCATCGACCCAGTGCGTGATGAGTCGCACCGGCTGGCCCAGAACTTCGGCCAGACGTTTGGCCACGGGCGCCAGCGTGTCCTGCGGATGCAGTTCGCCTTCGGTGGGACGCCCCAGATGCGAAGTCACCATCACCGCCGCGCCGCCGCTCAAGGCGTGCTGAATGGCGGGAATCGACGCGCGGATGCGCGTGTCTTCGGTGATGTTGCCGTCGTGATCCTGCGGCACGTTGAGATCCGCGCGAATGAACACGCGCTTGCCGGCGAGATCGAGATCGGTCAGTCTGAGAAACATCTACATCACACCCTTTTAAACCACGGAACACACTGAACACGCTGAAGAACCCTACTGGGTGTTTCCGCGTGTTCTGCGTGTTCCGTGGTTAAATTGTTTTAAACTTTTCGCACACTTACTTCGCACTCATTTTGCTATGACCCGCACCATCTCCAGCACCTTGCTGGAGTAGCCCCACTCGTTGTCGTACCACGACACGACCTTGACGAAGGTGCTGTCCAGCGCGATGCCCGCTTCGGCATCGAACACCGAGGTGCAGGTTTCGTCGCGGAAATCGGTGGAGACGACTTTTTCTTCGGTGTAGCCAAGGATGCCTTTCAGCGCGCCCTGTGACTGCGCTTTCATTTCGGCGCAGATTTCGGCATAGGTCGCCGGCTTGTTCAATTCGACCGTGAGGTCAATCACCGACACGTCGGAAGTCGGGACGCGAAACGCCATGCCGGTCAATTTTTTGTTCAGTTCGGGAATCACCACGCCCACGGCCTTGGCGGCGCCGGTGGACGACGGAATGATGTTTTCGAGGATGCCGCGTCCGCCGCGCCAATCTTTGTTGGACGGGCCATCGACGGTTTTTTGCGTCGCGGTGGCCGCATGCACGGTGGTCATCAGGCCGCGCTTGATGCCCCATTTGTCGTTCAGTACCTTGGCTACCGGCGCGAGACAGTTGGTGGTGCAGGAGGCGTTGGAAATAATCGCTTCTCCCTTGTAGTTTTTGTCGTTCACGCCAAACACGAACATCGGCGTGTCGTCCTTCGACGGCGCGGACATGATGACTTTTTTCGCGCCGGCCTTGAGATGTTTTTCCGCCGTGGCTTTGTCGAGGAACAAGCCGGTGGCTTCGATCACGATGTCGGCGCCGACTTCGTTCCATTTCAGTTCCGCCGGATCGCGC
>JANPOH010000506.1:0-14419 GCA_031427895.1 Betaproteobacteria bacterium | reverse complement strand
GGTGATTGATGCCGTTCACGCCGCCGGGGCCGTAGTTCAATTGTCCGGGACGCGACTTCGCAAGCGCGATCAGGTCTTTGAGCGACTTCACCGGCAGCGACAGGTTCGCGGTAATCGCCACCGGCGCCGTGGACACCATCGCGATGGCATGAAAACCCGCCGCTGGCGCATAGGGTAGTTTGGGATTCAGCGCGGCGTTCACCGCGTGCGTGCTGCCGATGGATACCAGCGTGTAGCCGTCGGGCGGCGCCTTGGCCGCCATTTCAGAAGCAATCGCGCTGCCCGCGCCGGGACGGTTATCGACGATGATCTGCTGACCGAGCAACTCGCTCATGTGCGGCGCGAGGGTGCGCGCGGCCACGTCCGCGCCGCCGCCCACGGGGAAGCCCACGAGCATGCGTATCGGCTTGGTGGGTTACGCCGGCTGTGCAAGCGCAACGGCGTTCACGCCCGCCAGCAGCGTCAGGCCGCAGGCAAGGCACGTGCGTCTCATGAAGCGATGGTCACCCGCGCAAACTTGCGCTTGCCGACTTGCATCACGTAAACGCCCGCACCGAGTTTGAGCGCCTTGTCGCTGATTTTTTCGCCGTCGATTTTAACGCCACCCTGTTCGATCATGCGCTGCGCTTCGGTGGTGCTGGGGGTTAGCGCGGCTTGCTTCATGACTTGCGTGATGGCGAGGCCTGCGGGCAAGGTGATTTCGGCAATGTCGTCGGGAATGCCGCCCTGCTTGAAGCGCGCCTCGAAATCGGCGAGAGCGGCATCCGCTGCCGCCTTGTCGTGAAAGCGCGCGACGATTTCCTGGGCGAACTTCACCTTGATGTCGCGCGGATTGCCGCCATCACTAACTATTTGTTTTTGTTGATTTATTTCAACCATCGATGCGAACGACAACAACTCGATATAGCGCCACATCAGCTCGTCCGATACGCTCATCAGCTTGCCGAAAATCTCATTCGGCGGCTCATTGATACCGACGTAATTGCCCAACGATTTGGACATTTTGTTCACGCCGTCGAGGCCTTCGAGCAGCGGCATGGTGAGTATGCACTGCGGCGACTGGCCATGATGTTTTTGCAGCTCGCGCCCCATCAGCAAATTAAATTTCTGATCGGTGCCGCCGAGTTCGAGGTCAGCATTTAACGCCACCGAGTCGTAGCCCTGCACCAGCGGGTACATGAATTCGTGGATCGCGATCGGCTGGTTGCCCTTGTAGCGCTTGGAAAAATCGTCGCGCTCCAACATGCGCGCCACGGTGTGCGTGGCGGCGAGCTTAATCATGTCCGCCGCGTTCATTTTGTCCATCCACGTCGAGTTAAACACCACCTCGGTTTTGTCGCGGTCGAGTATTTTGAACACCTGCTCGGTGTAGGTTTGCGCGTTGCGCGCCACGTCTTCGCGCGACAGCGGCGGGCGCGTGGCGTTTTTGCCGGTGGGGTCGCCGATCATGCCGGTGAAATCGCCGATAAGGAACAAAATGTGATGGCCGAGGTCTTGTAACTGGCGCAACTTGTTAATCAGCACGGTGTGGCCGATGTGCAAATCGGGCGCGGTGGGGTCAAAACCCGCCTTTACCCGCAACGGCTTGCCGCGCTTTAACTTTTCGACAAGTTCAGCCTCGATCAGCAGTTCGTCGCAGCCGCGGCGGATCACACTCAACTGAGCGCCGAGATGCATTTCTAGCGGGCTTTCCATGTCGGTTTGTCGGGCTTTTTGTTCACTATGTGAAAAGATAGGGTTGACGGTGCGGGAGGTACTGTTAAGCTGCGCGCTGAAAAACCCAAATAAATCATGCCTCAAGCGCACTTTATTATTCTAACGCAAAAATTGACACGGCTCCTTGGGACGGCTCGCTTCCGCCGTTGGGCATTGGCGCTGGTGCTGCCGTTCGCGGGCGTGGTAACGGCATTCGGCATCGCGCCCGACACCATCACCGAGCCTGTCGAACATAATCGCGTGGTTGAAAATATTACGTTGTCGCCGGTGGCCCTGCCGACCGGCGCGGCGGCCAGTTTCTGGCGCGAGGAGCGCATCCAGCGCGGCGAAACGCTGGCCAGTCTGCTGGCGCGGCTGGGCGTCGAGGATGCGGTCGCCGTGACTTTCCTGCGTACCACGCGCGACGCGCGGTCGCTGTTTCAACTGGTGCCGGGGCGGGCGGTCAGCGCGGAGACCGCCGCCGATGGCCGATTGCTCACGCTGCGTTATCTGAACGGCAGTACGCTGCTGACGGTCACGCGCGAAGGCGACGCCTTCAACGCCAGCGAGCAAACCGCTGAACTGGAGACGCGAATTATTTCCGCCGCCGGTGAAATTCGCAGTTCCCTGTTCGCCGCCACCGACCGCCTCAACGTGCCGGATGCGGTCGCGATGCAGATGGTGGAGGTGTTTTCGACCGATATCGATTTTCACAAAGACCTGCGTAAAAACGACCGCTTTTCGCTGGTCTATGAGATGCACTACGATCGCGGCGAGCCGGTGCGATCCGGGCGTCTGCTGTCGGCGGAATTCGTGAATCAGGGCAAGACGCTTAACGTGGTGTGGTTCGAGGCGCCGGGCGGCGAGGGTTCGTATTACACGCTTGATGGCAAAAACATCCGCAAGGCTTTTTTACGCTCGCCGCTTGAATTCTCGCGCATCACCTCCGGCTTTACCGCCGCGCGTTATCACCCAATTCTGCAAACCTGGCGCGCGCACAACGGCGTCGATTTCGCCGCCCCGCTGGGGGCGCGCATCAAGGCCACGGCCGACGGCGTGGTTGAATTCGCGGGCGTGCAGGGCGGCTACGGCAATGTGGTGATTTTGCGTCACCAGAATAAATTCACCACGCTCTACGCGCATATGGCCGGTTTTGCGCCGGGCATCGGCAAGGGCGCGCGCGTGCAGCAGGGCGACATCCTCGGCACGGTCGGCATGACCGGGCTGACCACCGGCCCGCATGTGCATTACGAGTTTCGCGTGGACAATGTGCATCAGGATCCGCTGTCGGTGGCGGTGCCGGTGGCCTTCCCCATCGCCCCTGAACACAAGCACCGGTTTCTGCAAGCCGCCGCGCCGCACGCGCGCACCATGGCAACGCTGCGCGGCGCGACGCTCTCAACCTTCGAGTAGGTTTATCCGTGCCCGATACGTTTATCGGGTTGATGTCCGGCACCAGCCTCGACGGCATCGACGCCGTGATCGCGCGCTTTGATGCGCCCGGCAACCCGCCCGCGCTGGTGCATAGTCACTTTCAGCCGTTTCAGCCGCAACTGCGCGACTGCCTGCTCGCGCTAAACGAGCCGGGGCGCGACGATCTGCATCGCGCCGCCGTCAGCGCCAACCAGCTTGCCCACGCCTATGCCGCTGCGATCCGCACCCTGCTGGCGCAGGCCGGGCTTGCCACGCGCGACATCACTGCTATCGGTTGCCACGGCCAGACGGTGCGGCACCGGCCCGATGCGGGCTACACCACGCAACTGGTCAACGGCGCGCTAATGGCCGAACTCACCGGCATCACGGTGATCTGCGATTTTCGCAGCCGCGATATTGCCGCTGGCGGCCAGGGCGCGCCGCTGGCGCCGGCGTTTCACTTGCACGCCTTCGGCGCAGCAAGCGAGCATCGCGCGGTGGTTAACATCGGCGGCATTGCCAATATCACGTACCTGCCGCCGGGGGGCATCGGCGCGGGTTTCGATTGCGGCCCCGGCAATGCGCTGATGGATGAATGGATCACGGCGCACCTGGGCCGCCCCTACGACGACAACGGCGCATGGGCCGCAACCGGTACAGTGCTGCCCAAGCTGCTCAACACCTTGCTGTCGCACGAATTCTTTGCGCGCAAACCGCCCAAAAGCACGGGGCGAGACACCTTTAATCTCTCGTGGATACGCCGCGCGCTGACCGGCAGCGAGGCCGCCGCCGATGTGCAGGCGACGCTGCTGGCGCTGACCGCGGAAGGCATCGCGACGGGTGTGGAGCGCCATGGCAGCGACGCTGCGGCGGTATTTGTGTGCGGCGGCGGCGCGCACAATCACGCGCTGATGGCACGGCTTGCCCTGCGCCTGCCGAACCAGCGCGTGGCGAACACCAGCGCGATTGGCGTGGATGCGGATTGGGTGGAAGCACTGGCCTTCGCGTGGCTGGCGCGCCAGACACTGCTGCGCGAGCCGGGCAATGTACCCGCTGTCACCGGCGCCAGGGGGTCGCGCATACTGGGGGCGATCTATCCCGCGTGAAGGTCGCCTGCCAGCCCGCCGATAGATGAAAAAAAAGCGGCGTAAGCCGCTTTTTTATTGCCGTTGTTGCCGCGCTACGCCGAGAACGACGAGCCGCAGCCGCACGTGGAAGTCGCGCTCGGGTTCTTGATAACGAACTGCGCGCCTTCGACGTTTTCCTGATAATCGATCTCCGCGCCGAGCAGATATTGCAGGCTCATCGGATCCACCAGCAACGTCACGCCGCCTTTGTTCAATGCCGTGTCATCGTCGCTGACGGCCTCTTCGAAAGTGAAGCCGTACTGAAAGCCCGAGCATCCGCCGCCGGATACGAATACGCGCAGCTTGAGATCGGGGTTGCCTTCCTCCTCGATCAGACGCTTCACCTTGTTGGCCGCGTTGTCGGTGAAGACCAGCGGATCAGGCATTCTTTCGGCTATCGCGTTCATACAAAAATCCTCTTTATCCACAACCACTTACTTATGTTGGGCCACTCTAATACAAATGCAAGCGTGTGTCATGCACTGTTCACTCGGAAACCGCCGATTTGAACTTGACCACTTTGTCGGTCTGGCTATCTACACCGTAGACCAAGCGGCCCTGCACCATCGCGCCCATTTGCATTTCCAACTTTTGATAATACACATCGCCCGTAACACTGGCTTTAGGTTGCAGTTCCAGGGTTTGATCGGCGTAAATCGGGCCTTTCACCTGCCCGTTGAGCATGACGTGATGCACGCGGATTTCGCCTTCGACTTCTGCCTGCTCCGAAATCACCAACATGCCCGGCTGGTCGCCCGTCGAGGTAATGTTCCCATGCACCCGGCCATCAATCCGCAGCCCGCCGGTAAAGCTGATGTTGCCTTCGATCACGGTTCCGCCGCCGATCAGTGTATCGATGCGGCTTTGCGGTTTTTTGCTGTCTTTGCCAAACATGAGCAGCCCCCTATGAAATGTTCACGGATTGCGACAGTTTAGGCGTACGTGCGCCATTTTGGTATACCCGTACCTGGATGTTCTTGACCACGGTGCCCGCCTCCACCTTGAAAGTGCCTTCGACACGCTGGAACGACTTGAAATTGAGCTGAAATTGCTGTGATTTTGCGTCATTTTCGGCTGGCAGCGTTAACACCACTTTTTGCGCGCCCTGTTGGGCGGTAATCACCAACTGAAGCGTCCCCTGAAAATCGACCGGTCGCTGCCCGCCCTGCACCAGCACCATGCGATAACGGAACTCGCCGGGCATCGCGTCGGGCTCGAGTTTGAAGCGATTGACCGCTACCGCGTCGTCCTTTCCCGGCACCGGCAGCAGCGATTGGAAAAAGGCGAGGTCGTCTTTAAGCGATGCATTCTCCACCGATAGCGACTTAACCTGTTTGGCGAGATCACCATGGCTTGCGCTTTCGATCTTGCGCTGACTATCGGATATCGCCAGCAATTTGCGTGTCTCGGCAAGCGCGGCTTCCTGTTTTGCCGTGAGCGCATTCAAGCGCTTCATTTCGCTCTCAATTTCGCTTTTGCGAAAGCCGGCGAATTCACTGCCGAAATAATAGGTCGCCCAGCTCGCGCCCACGATCGCACCCACCACGCAGGTGAGTATCACCCAGCGCATGTACCACGGCACGTGCGCGGTCACCGCCACGCGCGGCGCGCCCGCGCCGAAGCGATTCTTTAGCCATCTCAGCCAGATTTTCACGGCACTGCCTCGGAAGCGGGCGACGGACGCTAGGGCAGCAGCGCGACGTGCCGCAGCCCCGTGGTTTCGGGCAAGCCGAACATGATGTTCATGTTCTGCACCGCCTGACCGGCGGCGCCCTTGACCAGGTTGTCGATCACCGACAGCACGACGGCTGTGTCGCCGCCCTGCGGGCGATGCACGGCGATGCGGCACAGGTTTGCGCCGCGCACGGAGCGCGTGTCCGGATGCGAGCCGGCGGGCATGACATCGACAAACGGTTCGTTGGCATAGCGCTTTTCGTAGAGTGACTGCAAATCAATATCCCTGGCGATGTCCTGGTTAATTCGTGCATACAGCGTGGCGTGGATGCCGCGAATCATCGGCGTCAGATGCGGGGTAAAAATCAGGTTCACCGCCCCGCCCGCCTTGTTCGCCTTGTTCGCCATTTGCGTCAACCCTTGGGTAATTTCCGGCAGATGCCGATGTCCCGCCACGCCATAGGCCTTGAAGTTATCGGCGGCCTCGGCCAGCAGCGTATGCACTTCGGCCTTGCGCCCCGCGCCGGACACGCCGGATTTGGCGTCTGCGATCAAATGACCGATATCCACCACCCCTGCTTCGACCAGCGGCAGGAAGCCAAGTTGCACCGCTGTGGGATAACAACCGGGATTGGCCACCACGCGCGCGCCCGCGATTTGCGCGCGATTGACTTCCGGCAGGCCATACACGGCCTCTGCCACGATGTCCGGGCAGGCGTGCCTCATGTTGTACCAGTGCTCCCAAACCGCGATGTCTTTGATGCGGAAATCCGCCGCCACATCGATTACCCGCACTCCCGCCTTCACCAGCGCGGGGGTGTCTTTCATCGCGATGCCGTTCGGCGTGGCGAAAAACACCAGATCACACTGGTCGAGCGCCGCAGCCGCCGGCTCTACAAATTTCAGATCGACCCAGCCGCGCAGATTGGGGAACATCTCGGCTACCGGCATGCCGGCCTCGGAACGCGAGGTAATCGCACGGAGTTTGGCGTTGGGATGCTGCGCCAGCAGCCGCAACAGTTCCACGCCGGTGTAGCCGGTGCCGCCGACAATGCCGATGTTGATGATTTTTTGCGTCATGCTTGACTCCCATGCTGCCACGCTTGCACACCGCCGGCTTCAAGGGCAGCTCTAAAAACAAAGCCGCCGGCGTACCAGGGTGTCTCTAAAAACAAAGCCGCCCATGAAGGCGGCCTTGTCGCTTACAACGTGGCGATAGTGATAACGATTACCGCTTGGAGAATTGCTTGCGGCGGCGCGCTTTGCGCAGACCGACTTTTTTGCGCTCGACTTCACGTGCATCACGGGTCACCAAGCCCGCTTTTTTCAGCGGCGGCTTCAACGCGGCATCGTAATCGATCAAGGCGCGGGTGATGCCGTGACGCACGGCGCCGGCCTGCCCGGACTCGCCGCCGCCGATGACGTTGACGCGGATATCGAAGCGCTCAAGGTTTTCGGTGAGCACCAGCGGCTGACGCACAATCATGCGTCCGGTTTCACGCGAAAAAAACTGGTCTACTGGCTTGCCGTTAACGACGATGTCGCCTTTGCCGGGCTTCAAAAACACGCGAGCAACCGCGCTTTTGCGGCGACCGGTTCCGTAGTTGGTTTGCACTGCCATGTGAATTCGCCTCGACTGTTAATCAGAACTGCAATGGTTTGGGTTGCTGTGCCGTATGCGGGTGCGCCTCGCCGGCATACGCCTTCATCTTGCGCAGCATGGCGTAGCCCAGCGGGCCTTTGGGCAACATGCCCTTGACCGCTTTTTCGAGCACGCGACCGGGGTGATCGGCATGCATGGTCTCGAACGTGCTGGTACGGATACCACCGGGATAACCCGTATGGCGGTGATACAGCTTGCCTTTGGCTTTGTTGCCGGTGACGCGCAACTTGTCGACGTTGACCACGACGATATAATCGCCGGTATCAACGTGCGGGGTGAATTCGGGCTTGTGCTTGCCGCGCAAACGATGCGCGATCGCGGCAGCCAAGCGGCCCAGCACTTTGCCGGCGGCGTCAACCACGATCCAATCGTGCTGAACCGTTTCAGCCTTGGCGTTAAAAGTTTTCATCGGCATTCCTGTTCACTGTGTTTCACTGTTTCTACGGCATGTTGCGAATTTGGCAGACTCGATATGCACTGGCCGTGCCAAGGGAACCGCGAATTCTATTTGAAATCAGTACCCTGTGTCAAACGTAGCGGGTACTCACACTCGTGATTGATCGCCTTGCGCCTGATGGACGCAGAAAAATAATACCCCTTTAAAAACAAATAGTTAATGTCTTCCTGGGTCATAACAAACGCGATTGCCACTTGGCTGCTGCCGCCCGGCTGCTTGTTGTTGCTGGCCGCGTGGGGTCTTTTACGTCTGCGCGCGCACCCCCGTTCCAGCCGGGCGCTGCTGACAGTGGCGCTCCTGAGCCTGTGGCTGGTTTCAACACCGTGGATGTCACGCACGCTGCTGGGCACGCTGGAACCCGTGCCGGCAAACCCGTTGCTGGCGCCGCCAGCGCAAGCCATCGTGGTGCTCGGCGGCGGAAAATACCATGCGGCGCCCGAATACGGCACCGACACCGTTAACGGCCCGTCGCTGGTGCGGCTGCGCTATGCCGCGCATCTGCATCGATTGAGCAATAGGCCGATATTGGTGAGCGGCGGCAGCCCGGAAGGCAGTCCCATTTCGGAAGCGCGGGCCATGAAGGCCGTGCTGGAAAATGACTTTAAAACGCCGGTCGCGTGGACCGAAGATACCTCCGCCACCACGCTCGAAAACGCCCGCGCCAGTTTCAAGGTTCTCAAAGCGCAGGGCATCACCCGCATCTATCTGGTCACGCACGCATGGCACATGCCGCGCGCACTGCGTGTCTTTTCGGCAGCCGGATTTACCGTGGTGCCCGCGCCCACCGCCTATACCACGCATTTCCGCTTCACTATTCTGGATTGTCTGCCGCGCGCCGACGCGCTGCGCCAGAGCAGCCTGTTTTTCCACGAGGTCATCGGCCTCGTCTGGTATCGGCTAAAATCGTTGCTGAACTGACAGGAATTGACCATGAAAGCACGCATCAAATGGCTGGAAAACGTGGCCTTCGTCGCTGAGTCCGAAAGCGGCCATGCAATGGTGATGGACGGCGCACCCGAGGGCGGCGGGCGCAATTTGGGGCCGCGTCCGATGGAAACGCTGTTGATGGGCGCGGGCGGCTGCACTGCCTACGACGTGGTTCACATCCTCAAAAAATCACGCGCGGACGTGACCGATTGCGTGCTGGAAATCGACGCCGAACGCGCGTCCGAAGACCCGAAAGTGTTCACCAAAATTCATTTTCATTTTGTCGTGACAGGCAAGGCGCTCAAGCCCGCGCAGGTGGAACGCGCGGTGCATTTGTCGGCGGAAAAATATTGCTCGGCGTCGATCATGCTTGGCAAGACTGCCGTGATTACACACGATTTTGAGATTCTGGAAGCCTAGCAGCGACGCCCGCAACCGGCTCCCGCACTCGGCCTGCGGCTACCGAGTCGCCGGCTGTCATCGATCATGCTTGGCAAGACTGCAACGATCACGCACGATTTCGAGGTTCGCGAAGTATCGTAGAACCCGCTACAGCCAGTACGCCGTCTCCGTCATCACCTTCGACGATGCTTTCATCGCGGCTTTCACCGGCGCGGGCAATTCCGCTGCGCCGTGGTCCAGCGCGCTGGTGGCGTGGCGCGCTTCATCGTCGCGCATCTGCTCGACTATCGCACGGCTTTTTTGATCTTCGGCGGGCAGGCGCTCCAGATGTCCTTCGAGGTGGCGCACCACCTGCCGCTCGGTCTCCGCCAGAAAACCCAGATTCCACTTGTCACCCAACAGGCCTGACACCGCACCGATAGCGAACGAACCCGCATAGAACAACGGATTCAGCACGCTTTTGCTGCCGCCCAATTCGGCGATGCGCCGCTCGGTCCACGCCAGATGCTCGGTTTCTTCCCGCGCGGCCTGCTCCAGCGCCTGCTTCGCCGACGGCTCGCGCGCGGTCAATGCCTGCCCCTGATACAGGGCCTGCGCGCAAACTTCGCCGCTGTGGTTGACGCGCATCAACGACGCCGACGTTAGTCTTTGCTTTTCATCGAGTTGCGCGTCGGGAAGTGCATCGCCCGGCACTGCGCGCAAGGTCTGCGCCTGGGCAAACAGGGTACGCAAACCCTTGTCGAAGCCGACGATGAATGGATCGATGTTAATCATGTCGCCGCCGCGCCTATCGCGAACAAACGTTCGAGTTCAACACCCGGTTCCGCCGCGCGCATGAACGCTTCGCCCACCAGAAAACAATTCACCTTGCGCGAGCGCATCAATGCCACGTCGTCGCGCTTGAGGATGCCGCTTTCAGTAACCACCAGTTTGCCGACCGGCACGCGATCCAGCAGGCCCAGCGTGGTGCCGAGTTTGGTTTCAAAGGTTCGCAAATTGCGATTATTGATGCCGATCAGCGGCGTATTCAGTTTCAGCGCGACATCGAGTTCATCGCCGTCGTGCGCTTCCACCAGCACCGCGAGGCCGAGGCTCATCGCCACGGATTCCAGTTCGCGCATACGCGGTAAATCCAGCGCGGCAACGATCAACAAGATGCAATCCGCGCCTGCCGCGCGTGCCTCGTAAATCTGATAGGGGTCAATCATGAAATCTTTACGCAGCACCGGCAGCGCGCAGGCGGCGCGCGCCGCTTGCAGGTGCGTGATGTCGCCCTGAAAAAACTGCCTGTCGGTCAACACCGACAAGCACGCCGCGCCGTGTTGCTCGTAACTTTTTGCGATCAGCGCGGGTTCAAAGTGCTCACGCAGCACGCCTTTGCTGGGGCTGGCTTTTTTGATCTCCGAAATCACCGCCGGCTTGCCCGCCGCAATTTTCGCTTGTAGCGCGCCGACGAAATCACGCGGCGGCGATGCGGTGTTGGCCTGCCGCTCGATGTCGGCGGGCGGAACGGCGAGCTTGGCAGCGGCGACTTCCGTCACTTTAACCGCCACAATACGCCGTAGAATATCATCCATAATATTGTTTAAAAACAAATAGTTATGATATTTATCGATTGCGGTTATTTGGCTGCGATGGCGCTGGTATGCGCCACGAACTGATCGAGCTTCTTGCGCGCCGCGCCGCTGGCGATCGTCGCCAGCGCTTTTTTCACGCCCTCCACCAGCGTGTCGGCCAGGCCCGCCACATAAATGCCCGCGCCCGCGTTGAACGCCACGATATCGCGCGCGGGGCCGTCCTGGTTGTCCAGCGCGGCAAGCAGCATCGCTTTGGACGCATCAATGCCATCCACGCGCAGCGCCGCCGCAGCGCAAGCCTTAAGGCCCACGTCGGACGGCTGCACGTCGTATTCGCGCACCTCACCGTTCTTCAATTCGCCGATCATCGTCGGGCCGCACAGTGAAATTTCGTCGAGGCCTTCGCGCCCATGCACGATCATCACGCGGCGGCTGCCCAGGCGCTGCAACACGCGCGCTTGTATGCCCACCAGATCAGGATGAAACACGCCCATCACTTGCTGCTTGGCACCGGCGGGGTTGGTCAACGGCCCCAGAATGTTGAATATCGTTTTCACGCCGAGTTCGCGGCGCACCGGGGCGGCGTATTTCATCGCACTGTGGTGGTTGGGCGCAAACATGAAGCCCACACCCACGTCGTTGATCGATTTCGCCACCTGCTCGGGCGACAGATTGATGTTGGCGCCCAGCGCTTCCAGCACATCGGCGCTGCCGGATTTGCTGGATACCGAGCGCCCGCCGTGCTTGGCGACTTTCGCGCCCGCCGCCGCCGCGACGAACATCGCCGCGGTGGAAATATTAAACGTGTGCGCGGCGTCGCCGCCGGTGCCGCAGGTGTCGATCAGATTCGGCGTGTCCGTGACCGGCACATGGGTGGCGAACTCGCGCATCACGGTGGCGGCGGCGGTGATTTCGCCGATGGTTTCTTTTTTCACGCGCAGACCCGCGATGATGGCGGCGATCAACGTGGCGGACACTTCGCCGCTCATGATCTGGCGCATCAGCGAGAGCATTTCCTCGTGGAAAATTTCGCGGTGTTCGACGATGCGTGCGAGCGCCTCTTGCGGAGTCATCATTTGGCTCCCTCCAGAAAATTTTTCAGCATGGCGTGGCCGTGTTCGGTGAGTATGGACTCCGGGTGAAACTGCACGCCTTCGATAGGCAGCGTCTTGTGACGCACACCCATGATTTCGCCGTCGTCCGTCCATGCGGTGACTTCAAGACAATCGGGCAGACTGTCGCGCTCGATCACCAGCGAGTGATACCGCGTCGCGTGAAACCCATCAGGCAAACCGCTGAACACACTGCTGCCGCGGTGATGTATCGCCGAGGTTTTGCCGTGCATGAGTTGTTTTGCGTGAACAATCTTGCCGCCGAACGCCTGACCGATGCTTTGATGGCCGAGACACACGCCGAGTATCGGCACCTTGCCGGCAAAGTGCTTGATCGCGGGCACCGAAATGCCCGCCTCATTCGGCGTGCAGGGGCCGGGCGACACCACAATGCGCGCCGGGTTCAGTCGCTCGACGCCTTCGAGCGTGATGTCGTCGTTGCGAAACACCTGCACGTCCTCGCCCAACTCGCCGAAATACTGCACGAGGTTGTAGGTGAACGAGTCGTAATTGTCGATGACCAGCAGCATGATGCGGGGTGATTTCGGTTGATAAACAACATTATACGCCGTGCGTGCCGCCACCATGTGACAACGCGGTTGAGCGCGCCGCTCCCCAACGTTATCATGCATGCACCTATGAACGCTCCCGAAACCAAGCAGACCAGCCGCCGCGATTTTTCCAATGTCGGCTACGATGAAGCCATCGAACGCGCGCGCGCGCTGATTCCGTTTTTGCGCAAGCACGCGCCGGACAACGAAAAAGCCACCAAGCTCGCGCCGCATGTGCTCGTCGCGCTGCATGAAAACGGCTTGATGCGCTATATCCAGCCCAAGGCGTGGGGCGGCATGGAACTGGACTTTGTTTCCTATTTTGATATTCCGGAAATGCTCGGGCGCGGCGACGCCTCGACCGGCTGGGTGGTCGCGAATCTGGCGTCGCATCATCGCGGCCTCGCGCTGTGGCCCCAGCAGGCGCAGGACGAAATCTGGGGCAGCAACCCCGACATCCTGATCGCCTCGGGCATCGCGTTCGCGCAGGGTACGGCGCGTCAGGTGGATGGCGGCATCGAGCTCTCCGGCAAGTGGGGGTTTTCTTCCGGCGTCGATCACTCGGAATGGGAACAACTCGCCTGCGTCGTCAAAGATGGTAACGATGGCGACGGCAAGCCCATCGACTGGGTGATGTGCCAGGTGCCGCGCCCGCAGTTTACCGTCATCGACGATTGGCAGACGCTGGGCATGCGCGGCACCGGCAGCCGCACGGTGACGTGTGACAAGGTGTTTGTGCCGGCGCATCGCGCCGTGAGCATGCACATGGCCAATCCGGCGCATGAATTTCCGGGCTTGAAAATCCACACCAACTCGACTTTCAGGGTGCCCACGCCCTCGCTTGGCGGGCACTGCATCGCGGGCTGCATGGTGGGCAACGCCACCAACATGCTGGAACAGACCACCGAACTGGTCAAACAACGCAGCACCAGCTACACCGGCGCGAAAATGCGTGATTTTCAATCCGTGCAACTGCGCGTGGGCATGGCCGGCGCCAAGATCGACGCCGTGCGCACGTGGCTGCGTAACGATTGCCTCGAAGCGCATCACATCTACCGCACGGGCAACAAGCTCGATATGCCAACCAAGCTGCGCTACAAACGCAATTGCGCGATGGGCATGAAGCTGCTGACCGAGGCCGTTGATTCGTTATTCGAAATGCTCGGCGCGAATGGCATCTATGATTCAAGCGCCATGCAGCGCATCTACCGCGATCAACACGCGGCGGCCGGCCACTTCAGCTTCAGCACCGACGCACAGCTTGCGCCGTGGGCGCAGGTATCGCTGGGCGGGGAGTTCAAAAGTCCGACGCTGTAGGGCGCCGGTGGGCGTAGCGAGCCGCATTGATGATGCCGCCCGTTGTTAGTCAACAATGGTATTTTCTGACCAACCAGGTTGAGCCACGGGAACGGAGGCAAACATGCAGGTCAACATTTACGACGCCAAAACCAATCTATCGGCGCTACTGGACAAGGCCGTGGCGGGAGAGGAAATCATCATCGCACGCGCGGGCAAGCCGCTGGCACGCCTGATGCCTGTGACCGCGGTTGCATCCAAAAGCGGCGTACGTCTGGGTGGGCTGAAACGCGCCAAGCTCAAGCTTGAGCCGGATTTTCACGCACCGATGACCAACGACGATCTGCTGGGAAAGTGAGCCGGGCGGATGAAACTGCTGCTCGATACGCATTGCCTGATCTGGGCGCTGGCCGATGCGCCCGCATTGAGCGTGGCGGCACGTGCGGCAATGGCGCGCGCCGACGAAGTGGCATTCTCCGAGGCGTCGGTATGGGAAATCGGCCTCAAATGGCGCAAAGGCAAGAT
>JANPOH010000505.1:0-3013 GCA_031427895.1 Betaproteobacteria bacterium | reverse complement strand
TGTGAAGTAGACAACATTAGGATGAAATGATTCCCAGGGGAACACCGCTAACTATATGAGTCAATTGGGTTTTTCTCTTGCATTTCGCAATATAGAGCCACTTGTACCAACTTGGCAAGTGAAAGTCAATTTCGACAGATGACCCAGCGCAATCCAGTAAGATTTCTCGCATCGCAGTGCTAAGCAATCAATCCAATTTCAACAAAAGGTACTTTTTGAAACAGGCTCTGATATTGGTTTGCCCTCGCGCCGCAACTCTTTCGCGTGAAACCGGATCGCCTCCTTTATGAGACTCAGCGTTTCCGCTTCGGTTTCACTGGCCGCAATACACCCCGGAAGATCAGGCACGTACGCGCCGTAGCTTGTCGGGCCTTTTTCAATTACGACCATGTAGCGCATGTTCACTCCGTAAAGCTTGCCTGCTTTAAGTCTACCCCTCAAATAGGATCCCAAGAAACCACATCCGGCGACCGCTCCAGCGGATAAAACTGCCGCTGCATCGCGGGCAGCGCCACTTTCGCAATCGCTTCGGGCGTCCACTCCGGCGTGAAATGCACCGAGCGTATCGGACGCGGCTGGCTGAACAGCATGATTTCGTTGGCGCGCACGCCGAAGATTTGGCCAGTCACTTCAGCGGCGGCGTCGCTCACCAGAAACACCACCATGGGGGCTACTTTGCGCGCTTCCATTTTTTGCAGTTGCCCGGCGCGTTCTTTTTCTTCGGGTGTGTTGGTGGGGATGGAGCTGGTCATGCGGCTCCATGCAAACGGGGCGATGCAGTTGGAGCGCACCTTGTGGCGGCTTAAATCGAGGGCGATGCTTTTGGACAGCGCGGTGATGCCGAGCTTGGCCGCGCTGTAATTGGCCTGACCGAAGTTGCCGATCAAGCCGGAGGTCGAGGTCATATGCACAAACGCGCCGCTGTTCTGCGCGCGCATGGGGTTGGCGGCGGCGCGGCTCATGTAAAACGCGCCATCGAGATGCACCGACAGCACCGAGCGCCAGTCGTCCTCGCTCATTTTGTGAAAAATGCGGTCGCGCAGAATGCCCGCGTTGTTGACCACGGCATCGATGCGGCCGTAGTTGTCCAGCGCGCATTGGATGATGCGCTCGGCCGAAGCCCAGGTTGACACCGAGTCGGTGTTGGCGACAGCCACGCCGCCCGCGGCCTTGATTTCATTCACCACTTTTTGCGCGGCGCCTGCGCTGTCGGCATTGACTTCACCGCCGAGCGCGGCACCGATATCGTTGACCACCACCTTCGCGCCGTTGGCCGCCATCGCCAATGCTATTTCACGGCCGATGCCGCCGCCCGCGCCGGTTATTACGACTACTTTGTCTTGTACGCTGTTGCCCATGGTTATCCCCTGTTGTTCAATTGGTTCGCAGAAGTGATTTTGAATCTATCCCGGCTGTTCTGGAAACAGCCCTGGCAGCCAGCGTGCGGCGAGCCGTGCCGGGAACGCCAGCCGCAGCGGGGCGCGGCTGGATTCGGATACCAGCACGCCTTGTTGCACCAGCGCGCTGGTGACGCGGGTGGCGGTGCGCGCGAGCGTGCCGAGCAGCGCGGGCACTTCCGCGCGCGGCAGTTGCCCACGATAGAGTATGGCTTCGAGGATGCGTCCGGCGCGTTGCGGCAGCTTGCCCAGGCGCGCTTCTTCTTCGGCCCACACCAGCACGCGCGCGCGCAGGCGGTCGGGCTGCATCAGGTCTTCCATGAACGCCACCTGATCGAGGCAGGTTTGCAGAAAAAAGCGCGTGAATTCAATCAACGCTTCCTCGCTTAAATTGCCGCAGCCATCCAGATCATTGCGGCGCTGCAAGTCGCAGTTGGCGAGCAGGCTTTTGTATTGCCCGACGTTGCGCGCCAGTCCGCGCGCGATGGACCACACGCCGCCGGTATCCAGCAGCTTGAGCAATTGCGCGTGCGACATGAGACGCGCGACGCGCCCATTGCCATCGATAAATGGGTGTATCCACACTAAGCGGTGGTGCATGGCCGCGATGGCGAGCAGGGCTTCGGATTTGCCGAGCGGCGCGTAGGCTTCTTCAAAGCGCTGCATGAAACGCGGCACCGCGCCGGGGCTGACGGGGATGTGATTGCCGACTTTGACATCGCGGTCGCGCAGCGCGCCGGGCTCCACGCGGTACGATGCGCCGCTGTCGGGGTCTTGCACGGTGAGTAATTCCGCCGGCAGCAATTCGCAAAAGCGCCGGTGAATATCGCACACGGCTTCGGTGGTGGCGGCGCTGCCACTGTTGCTCGTGGAACTCAGCCCGCCATGATCGATCCACGCTTGCACGGCGATGTGCGCTTGCGCTTCCCGTTGCAGGTTGCGCTTGCCCGGATCATGGCTGTAATCGTTGTTGAGCGCGCGCTCGATATCGATGGGGTGCGTGTTGTGCCCCTCGATGAGATTGCTGTAGTAGCAATTTATCGCGCGCACCAGATCGGCCAGCGCCTCCAGCAAACCCGGCGGCAAGCTGCGCTTAAAGCCGGACGCTTTGGCGGCCAGCTCAACCGACAAATCCGTCAGCGCGTCGCGGTGCCTGGAACCTTCGTTGACGCGCAAAGGCTCCATGCTGCTGATGTGCTCGTTGCGATCCATGACGGGATGGGCGTCGGTCATATTGGCGAATAAATTGACTTGTTATTTGACTTGTTAACTGTCTATAATAAATAAATTAAATAGTGTTTAAAAACATATATTTACATATATTAATGTAAAATATATTAATAAATATTGTCTAGTTTAATGTCCATATTAATTCCGTGTGCTGAAAAAGGCAAACGCCCACTGGGCGGCGGGGCACCAGCGCCCGCTACCCTGCCCTTCGCCGAAACTTCTGAAACCCCGCCGGCTTCAACGGTGCCATGCGCTTGACCGCACCGGCATTGACGATGACTTCGCCCACATAAAAGTCACCGCGCTTGTCGGCCAAGATGCCGTGCGGTGCGACAAAGTTGCCGGGCAGCGCGGGGTTTTCGCCGCCGACTTGCGCGTAAATCTTT
>JANPOH010000504.1:0-5177 GCA_031427895.1 Betaproteobacteria bacterium | reverse complement strand
GCGTCTCGGTGACATGATCGTGGGCAAAACCATAGCCGAGGCCTTGCCGCTGCTGACGGTGTATCCGCACGCCGTCGGCGGGCTGGTGTGGAATTCGATCTTGAGCGCGGCGGAAATGGCGCTGATGGATATCAAGGCGCGCGCGGCAGGCGTGCCCATCCATCGGCTGTTCGGCGTGCCGCTGCGTGACACCATCCGCGTCTACGGCAATATCAATCGCGCGGCGACCGATCGTTCGCCGGCAGGGTTCGCCGCGTTGGCGCGCGACCGCGCGGCGCAGGGCTACACCGCGTTCAAGCTCGCGCCGTTCGACGGTGTGTACTGGGCTGATCTGGGTGACGCCGAAGTGAAAAAGAAATACCAGCACGCGCTCGATTGTATTTTCGCCGTGCGCGACGCAGTGGGGCCGGGGGCGGGGGTGTTGATCGATTGCCACTGGCGCTTTGATGAACCGAGCGCGCTGCAACTGCTGCGTGATCTGGCGCCGGCGAAATTGTTCTGGGCGGAGTGCCTGACCTCCGAGCGCGCCGAGCATCACCCGGTGCTCGACCGCGTGCGCCGCGCCGCCGAGAACATGGGCGTGTTGATCGCGGGCGGCGAACGCCAGATCGGCGCGCTCGGCTTCGAACCATTACTGCGAGCCAAGTTGTTGGATGTCGTGATGCCCGACATCAAATACACCGGCGGCTACACCGGCATGCTGGCGGTGGCGCGGCGCGCGCACGAATGCGGCGTAAAATTTTCGCCGCACAACCCCACCGGGCCGGTGTGCAATATGGCGAGCCTGCATGCGTGTGCGCTGGCGCCGAATTTTCTGATACTTGAACGGCAAAGCGAAGGCAGCATCTACGACGAAATCATCATTGGCGAGCATCCCAAGCTGGTGAATGGCTGTTACGCCGTGCCGCAAGGGCCGGGGCTGGGCATTGCGCTGAACGAGGACGCATTGAAGGCGCGCCCGCCGGTGAAGCCGCGCGGGGAATCGACGGCGGATCCGCGGCTGGGGTAGGCTAAACTTGCATCATGCGTAAACCCTTCTCCATCGTTCCCGCGCAGGAGCCGACAGTGTTGGTCAATTGATGCACAGTGAATCCCGATGAACCTGTTCAAGAGCGAGTAGTCGTATGCCAACCTACCCTGTCATCTCCGACCCCGGCGCCTGGATCGGTCCGCGAATCCAGAATGACACTTCGTGGATATATCGCTTTGACGAATCGGCGCTCACCGAAATCGATACCGCGCTGGCCCACGCCAAGCGTGTGGGCGCGCGCATACCGTTCGGCCCGGAAGCATTTCCGCTGCCGCGCGTGGCGCGCGAGATGGCACTTGTCCTCGACGACGTGGAAAGCGGGCAGGGCTTCAAGTTGCTGCGCGGCATTCCGCGCAATCGCTACTCGGATGACGAGTGCGAGCTGATCTACTGGGGCCTCACCGCGCACCTGGGCACGCCGGTGTCGCAGAACGCGCGCGGGCATTTTCTCGGCCACGTGCGCGACGAAGGCCGCACGCAGGCCGACCCCAACGCGCGCGCCTATCAAACCAGCCAGCGCATGGATTTTCATACCGATATGCTGCCGATGGATTTGCTGGGTTTGTTTTGTTTACGCACGGCCAAACGCGGCGGCGCGAGCAAAATCACCAGCGCGTTGACTATCCACAACGTGCTGCGCGAAGAACGCCCGGATTTACTGGACGCTTTGTATGGCTCGTTTCATATCGACTGGCGCGGCGAAGAGCCGGCAGGTGAGAAAGGATTTTTCACGCTGCCGATGTTCAGCGAGTGCCGCGGCAAAATCACCACGCGCATCAACAGCCTGCCGTACTACGATTCGGCGGCAAGGCATGGAGCGCAGTACGCCCCCACACCGCACCAGCGCGAGGCGTTGGTCAAAGTACAGGAAATCGCCAACCGCCCTGAACTGATGCTGACGATGGATTTTCAGGAAGGCGACATCCAGCTCGTCAACAACCACACCATGCTGCATGCGCGCGAGGCGTACGAGGATTTCCCCGAGCCGGGCCGCGAGCGCCACTTGCTGCGCATGTGGATCGCGGTGGATGATGCGAAGCGCCGCCCGCTGGCGGATGTGCTGGCGGAGCGCTATCGCTGGGTGCAGCGGGGCGGCATTCCGGTGAAGCAGGTGCAGGTGATGTAATATTGTAAGTATTTGTTTTTAAAAGATATTTTTCAAATAGAGGTGAGTCATGAACGTCACTTTTCGCAAGCTGCACCCCCACGTCGGCGCAGAGCTCAGCCCCATTGATCTGCGTCAGGTGCATGACCGCGCCACGCTGGAACAACTGCGCGCCGGCATGGATGAACACGGCGTGCTGGTGTTTCGCCATCAGCCATTCACGGACGCCGAGCAGCTCGCGTTTGCCGAACGCTTCGACGGCACGCTGCATGTGAAGCCCGGCGCGGCGGCGCTGGCGGCGAATCGCTTCGGCAACGACGCCATTGCCGATATTTCCAATGTCGATAACAGCGGCAAGATACTCGAAGCCGACGACCGCAAGCGCATGTACGGCCTCGGCAACCGCCTGTGGCACACCGATGCTTCATTTCAGGATCCGGCGGGGCGTTATTCCACCTTGTCCGCGCGGGTGATCCCCGAGGTCAATGCCGACACCGAATTCGCCGACATGCGCGCCGCGTACGACACGCTGGATGCAGCGACCCGGCAAAAACTCGAAGGGCTGCGCGTGCATCACACGATTACGCACTCACGCGAAATACTCGGGTTCGATTTCTCACGCGAGGAAAAAGAGCGGCTCAAAGGTGCGATCCACCCGCTGGTGCGCGTGAACCCGCGCACCGGGCGCAGGTCGCTCTACCTTGCCGCCCACGCCACGCGCATCATCGATTGGCCGGTGGCCGACGGGCGCTTGTTTCTGATGGAACTGACCGAACACGCGACTCAACGTGAATTCGTCTACCGCCACGTGTGGAAAAACGGCGACTTCGTGATCTGGGACAACCTCGCCACCATGCATCGCGCCACGGCGTTCGATGATGCAAAACATCATCGTGAGTTGCGGCGGGTGACGACGATAGATGTGCCGCTGGCGGCGCAAGTGTGAAACACCGGCGCGAATGGTTTATTCCTCCTTAACCCCTGCCAGTTTCACCAGCTTCGCGTAGTGCGGCTGGAACAAGAGACGGAGGACATTTTGCCCAAAGGCGGGTGGCATAGGGCCGGCGCGGAAAATCAAACCATATCCGCCGAAGTCCGAGTGGCGAACACTGCAATTGAACTACCATTCAAGAGAGGCAGATCATGGTCTCATCGTGAGCGGCAGAGTTCCGCTGCGTGGCCGTGACGGCACCGATACGAACTTCATGGCAATTCAGGTGGCGGACAAGTTGGTTGAGCGCTGTAAAGTTGTCGGAATTCCCATTCGCAAGATTCAGTTTTCCGTGCAAATCCATGAGCAGATGCTGTAAACAATCCAACCGCAAGCGAAGGGGAGGGGGGCGGCATCACGAGGTCAACGGCACATGCGGCGTCGGAACGAACTCGATGCAATCGCGACTTAACTCCGAGATGCTGTTGCACCCCAGATACGCAATCGTGCGGCTGATTTCCTCGCGATAAAAATGGATCGCGCGCGCGGCACCGGCTTCGCCGCCGACGGTGGCGCCCCACAGCGTTGCGCGTCCGACCATCACCAGCTTGGCGCCGATGGCGAGCGCCTTCACCACATCGCTGCCGCGGCGAAATCCACTATCGACGATGACGGTTGTTTTGTGGCCCACCGCGTCCACGATCGGCGCCAGCGCTTCAATCGGCGCCATCGAGCTGTCGAAGTTGCGCCCCCCGTGATTGGAGACGATCACGCCGTCCGCGCCGCGCGCGATGGCGCGTTCGGCGTCCCGCGGCGTGAGAATGCCTTTCACCACGAGCTTGCCCGGCCACATATCGCGTAGCACGCCGAGATCGTCCCACGACAGTGAATCGTTTTTGGTTTTGCGTTCGGCGGTGGAGACGTGGGTGAATTTCTCCGTCATGCCCTCCGGGTAGTTTGCGCGGGTGGGCATGCCGCCGGACATCCAGTAGCGCATGATGACATTGAACAGCCAGCCCGGCCTGACCAGCACCGCCGCCGTGTTCTTGCGGGTGTAACGAAACGGCACGGTGTAACCATTGCGGATGTTGTATTCGCGGTTGGTGCCGACGGGGCCGTCGACAGTGACCACCAGCGCCTCGAAGCCGGCGTTCTTCGCGCGCTCGACCAGCAGATGCGACATGCGAACATCCGACCACATGTAGAGCTGAAACCACAACGTGCCGCCGACAAGCCGGGCGACATCTTCCATGCTGGTTTGCGAGCCGGTGGCGAGGGTGAAGGGAATGTTCGCCGCCTTCGCCGCGCGCGCGAGTTCGAGCTCGCCCTGATACCACAGCATGCCCGCCGGCCCCGTCGGCGCGATGCCGAGCGGCATGCCGTGTTGTTTGCCGAACAGCGTGATCTCCTGGCTGCGCTTGGACACATCCACCAGCACCTGCGTTTTCAACTTGATGCGCTCGAACGCCGCGCGATTGTTGCGTAGCGCCACCTCGTCCTCGGTGCCGCGATCGACAAACTCGAAAAGCCATTTCGGCAGACGCTGCCGAGCCATCCGGCGCAGATCGTGAACGTTGAGCGCTTCCTGCACGTTGCTGTTGAACATTGCGCTGCCTACTCCTTTGTAATTTTGGGCACGGGATTTTCCGTGACGGGGTGAACAAGTATCGACAAAAGCATAGCAGGATTGGGCGGCGGAACGGCAGGCGATTGCGGTAACATGCCGGGCACGCACCGCATCCATCATAAGGAACTCGCATGGCAACATTGCGTCTGTCGCCCGGCATCGACTTGTTTTATCAGGTCGATGATTTCACCGATCCATGGAAGAAGTCCGAAACCATCCTGCTGTGCCACGGCAATAACGAAAGCCATCAGGCGTGGTATGGCTGGGCGCCGCATCTGGCGCGGCAATATCAAGTGGTGCGCCCTGACATGCGCGGCTTTGGCGCATCAACGCCGATGGCGCGTGACTTTCCGTGGACGCTCGACGTGGTGATTAACGATTACCTGAAGCTGATGGATCATCTGGGCGTGCAAAAATTTCATCTGGTCGGCGCGAAAATCGGCGGCGTGATCGGGCGCGCTTTCGCGGCGCGGCATCCCGATCG
>JANPOH010000503.1:0-9975 GCA_031427895.1 Betaproteobacteria bacterium | reverse complement strand
CGATGAACATGCCGGTCAATGCGGTGCATGCGAGCGTGTTCTACGCGGTGAAAGCGTTGCTTGATCCCGAATTGCCGCCGAACGCCGGATTGTTTGACGCGATGCAAATTCACACACCGCCGGGCACCATCGTCAATCCGCATCCGGGCGCGGCAGTGGGCGCGCGTTCGATCACCTGTCAAAAAGTCGCCGGCGCGATTTTTGGCGCGTTTCGCGGCGTATTACCGCCCGAGCGGGTGACGGCTTCGGGCAACGACGTGATTCCCGCGATTGTGTTCTCCGGCGCGCTTACGCGTCGCGCCGGGCAATATGTGTATCTCGAAACCCTGGGCGGCGGCAGCGGCGCGCGCTGCGAAGGCGACGGCATGGACGCGGTGCATGTGCATATGACCAACACGTCCAATCTGCCCGCCGAGGCGCTGGAGAATGAGTATCCGCTGATGGTCGATGAATACGCGCTGGTGGAAGATTCCGGCGGCGCGGGCCGCACGCGCGGCGGGCTGGGCATCGCGCGGCAGATCCGCGCCCTCGTGCCGGGGACGATCTTTTCGGTGCGCTCGGACAGTCACACGGTGGGCGTGCCGAGCGGCGTGTTCGGCGGCGGCGATGGGCGGCGCGCAAAATTGATCCGCAATCACGGCACGCCGCAGGCCGAGGAACTCTATTCCAAGGTGGCGCGAGTCGAAATGCAGGTAGGTGAATCGATGCGCATCGAGACACCCGGCGGCGCGGGATATGGTGCGCCAGCGGAACGCTCGGCGGAGGCGTTGGCGACCGACTTGCGCAATGGGCGCGTATCTTTTGTTGCCGCCGAGCGCGACTACGGCGCGGATAAGATAGGCGAGGCACAGCGGCTCAGCCGAAAAACTTGAATGGCAAACGGCGCAATACGCGTGCTGCCACTACAATCCCGCCGACAAGGAATGAAAGGCGCGGTTTGGCGAAAAACATCACCATCATCGGCGCGGGAACGACGGGGAAGTTGGGTGTGTGCAGCCCAGCCTCGGTGGTGGATACTACCGAGCGCACGCCGCCATCAATTCCTTCGCTGTCACGCTGTCGAGGCGACCTAGCAAGCCCTTCAACGTCTTAACACGCGGGGCGTCCAGTACGCGGCTGGCCAGCTTGTCGAATTTGGCATCCAGCCGTTCGCCTTGCACGCGCAAATCGGTTTCCGGAACGCCCGCATCGCAAGCCGCTTCCAGCCGCCTGCCATCGGTGGTTTCGATGACGACTTCGCTCTTCACCGCGTGTTGCGGCCAGCCGGTCGCGAGTTCCACGGTGATTTTGTCGCGCATGGCGACCAGCGCGGGATCGGCGCAGGCGGCTTCGCTATAGGTCGCGAGTCCGGCAGTGTCGTGTCCGAGCATCGCGGCGGCGGTGGTGAAGCGCAGGCTGAACTTGGCCTCCAGCCCGGTGCGCGCACTCTGGATGTTGCACATGGCGTCGGCGCCGGGCGCCGCCATGACGGTGATCTTGCGGATATCGTCCGCCGACAGTCCGTGCGCGGCGCGCAGTTTGCGCACGCATTCAATCGACGAGTGCGTGCCGTAGCAGGCGGCGTGATACTTGAACAGATTGTCGCGAATAAAATAACGCTGCGGGTCGGCTAATGCCATATCGGGCCGGAAGTCAGGACTGAGCGTAGCGGAGAAACCACCACGGCACTCCAGCGCGTCGGTGCGGCTTTCCATGCCGCGTGCTGCCAGCAGCGCCGCGCGCAGGCCGTTTTGCGCCGCCACGCCTGCATGAAACGGTTTGCACTGCGTGCCGAATTGTCCTTTAAGCCCCGCAGCTTGCGTGGCGGCGATGCCGATCGCGCGAGCCGCAGCCTCTGCGTCGAGGCGCAGCAGGCGCGCACAACCCGCAGCGGCAGCGATCACACCGAGGGTGCCGGTGGCATGGTAGCCACGTGCGTAGTGTCCGGGCGCAACCAGCAGGCCGGCGCGTGCAGCGGTTTCGTATCCGGCAACGAAGGCCGCGATGAGTTCCGGGCCGCTGGCATCGCGCATTTCCGCCAGCGCCAGCACGGCGGGCAGTACCGCAGCGGTGGGATGACCGTTCATGCTCAAGTTGACATCATCGTAATCAAGCACGTGCGAGGTCGCGCCGTTGATCAGCGCGGCCTGCAAGGGCGCAACACGCTCGCATTGCGCGACCAGCGTACAGACCGGGTTGCCGCCTTCCTCTTTAGCTGCATCAATGAGCAGCCGAGCCAGCGGATCGCTTGCACCGGCGAGCGTGACGCCCATCCAGTCGAGCACACACCGGCGTGCAGCCTCGCGCACATCGGCGGGCAGTGTTGCGGCGTCGCGGGAGAGCGCCCACTCGGCGAGGGTTGCGGTAACGGCAGGTGGTTTCATTACGGTGGACATTTTGTTACCTCGTCGTTGGTCGAGAAACGGGAACAAACAGGGGAATGCCGTTGAGGATTACTGCGGAATGCGTGCCTTGACGGCGTGCGCGCGCACGCACTTTATCCATCAATCGTGCGCGATCAGCGTCAGACAGCGCCACCACGGCCTTTCCCCTTGGGCTAAAGCGCTGCATCTGCGCGCGCCAAAGATCGTCGAAAAAGACGGAAGGCTCGGTCATGATCGTGTGCTCCGGTCGTGTGTGCGCCCCATCTTGCGTGGAAATACCGCGGTTAACATACTGGATTCCCTTGGGTGACGGTACTGAGCAGCGTAGGACGTGAGTGTGAACAGCGCTTGATTATTGGTCAATGTATGCCAACCGCGAGAGCAAGACAAGCGCCGACGCGCGCCGGTTTTTTCGGGATACATCAGGCAATTGCTGAAGTGGCGCATTGAACTTCGGTCACTTGATGCGACCTAACGCCCTGTGTCCACGAAAATCAGAACCGTTTCAAATGGAGTCGTGTGTGTGGCGCTGGCGGGATTGCTGGGCGCCTGCACCGCAATGCCGCCGGTACCTGCCAGTGGGGCGACAGGCTCTTCCGGCGGTTCCGCGCCGCGTACCAACGCCGGTGTCAATCTTTCCGGTTATCCCCCCGCCTTTAAGGACGGCTTCAGCGACGGCTGCGAAAGTTTGCGCGGCAACTATCGGCGCGACAGCAGCCGCTTTGGCAAGGACAATGATTACACGCTGGGATGGCAGGATGGCTACAGCATCTGCGGGCGGCAGAAACGCTAGTCGTTACCCGCGCAGCCGTGTAATCCGCGCGACTTCCGGTATGCGCCGCAGTTCACGCATGATGCGCGCCAAATGCTGGCGATGGCTGACTTGCAGCGTGAACTGCATGGCGGCGTATTTGCCGCCGTCCTCCGGCTCGACCACCACGTTCTGAATATTCGATTCCGCATCGGCGATGCTGGCCGCGACCTGCGCCAGCACGCCGCGCTGGTTGGCGACGACCACGCGAATGTTCACGTCGTGCAGCTTGCGCGATTCGTTGTCCCATTCGACATCCAGCATACGCTCCGGATCGTGATGCGACTTGGCGAGCACCGGACAATCGTGCGTGTGGATGGCCATGCCCTGGCCCTTGCTGATCACGCCGATGATGCGATCGCCGGGTATCGGGTGGCAGCACTTGGAAAACTGCACCGCCATGCCTTCGGAGCCGTGGATCACCACCGTGCCCATGCCTCCCGTGCCGCCGTGTTCACCCGGCGCGGGATCGCGGATCGCGAGCAACTGGCGCGCGACCACCACGGCGTGGCGCTTGCCGAGGCCGATATCCGACAGCACATCCGCGCGTTTTTTCGTGGGAGCGTCACGCAGCAGCTTGTTCCACTGCGCATCGGGGACGGCATTGACACTCGATTTGAAGGTGCCCAGCGCCTGATTGAGCAGGCGTTCGCCGAGCTGCACCGACTCGCCGAAATGCATGGTCTTCAGAAAGTGCCGTATGTGCGAACGCGCCTTGGCGGTGGCGACAAAGTTAAGCCACAGCGGATTGGGCTTGGCGTGCGAGGCGGTGATGATCTCGACGCGGTTGCCGTTCTTCAGCTCGGTACGCAGCGGCATCAGCTCCTGGTTGATTTTCACCGCGACGCAGCGGTTGCCGATGTCGGTATGCACGGCATAGGCAAAATCGACGGCGGTGACGCCGCGCGGCAGCGCCAGTATCTTGCCCTTGGGCGTGAACACGTAGACCTCATCGGGAAAGAGATCCACCTTGAGGTGTTCGAGGAACTCGGTCGAATCGCCCGACGCGGAATTCATGTCGAGCAGGCTTTGCAGCCATTGGTGGGTTTTCTTTTGCAGGTCGGTGATCGATTGATCGGAGCTCTTGTAAAGCCAGTGCGAGGCCACGCCGGCTTCGGCGACGTTATGCATTTCCTGCGAGCGTATTTGCATTTCAATCGGGCTGCCGAAGGGGCCGAACAAATGCGTGTGCAGCGACTGGTAGCCGTTCGCCTTGGGGATGGCGATGTAATCCTTGAACTTGCCGGGGATGGGTTTGTACAGACCGTGCAGCACGCCGAGCGCCAGATAACATGACTGCACGTCTTTGACGACGATGCGAAAGCCGTAGACGTCGAGCACCTGCGCGAATGACAGATGCTTGTCGCGCATTTTGCGGTAGATCGAATACAGGTGTTTTTGCCGGCCGCGCACTTGCGCGGTGATGCCGTTGTCCAACAGGCGTTTTTCAATCACCGCGAGCACTTTGCTCACCACTTCGCGCCGGTTGCCGCGCGCGGAGCTCACCGCTTTAGACAACACCCGGCAGCGATCGGGATACAGATATTTGAACGAGAGGTCTTCGAGCTCCTGATAGATACTGTTCAGGCCAAGCCGGTTGGCGATGGGCGCGTAAATATCCATCGTTTCGCGCGCGATGCGGCGGCGCTTGTGCGGGGGCACGGCGTCGAGCGTGCGCATATTGTGCAGCCGGTCGGCCAGCTTGATGAGAATGACGCGCACATCACGCGCCATCGCCAGCAGCATCTTGCGGAAGTTTTCGGCCTGCGCTTCCTCGTGCGTCTCGAATTCGATCTTGTCGAGTTTGGATACGCCGTCAACCAGATCGGCCACCGGCTTGCCGAACAGTTCGAGTATCTGGTTTTTGGTGACGGCGGTGTCCTCCATCACGTCGTGCAGCAGGGCGGCGGTCAGCGCCTGCGAATCAAGGTGCCATGCGGCGAGGATGCCGGCCACGGCCAGCGGATGCGAGATATAGGCGTCGCCGGAATCGCGCTTCTGGCCTTCGTGGGCCGACGCGCTGAAGTGATAGGCGGCTTGAAGCTGCGCGACATCTTCCGGCTTAAGGTAGCCGGAGCATTCCTGGATGAGTGTCGCGGCGCCGGGCATTTAAACGCAAGGATGAACGATGAAGGCGGAAGGATGAAATCAATCGTGGGTGCTCGCCACGGTCGGGTTTTTCATCGTACATCCTTCATCCTTCCGCCTCCATTCTTTCAAGCTTCAGGTTGATGTCTTGGCGAGTATCTCGGCGCCGTATTTGCCGGCGGCGAGTTCGCGCAGCGCGACCACGGCGGGCTTGTCGCGGTTGGTTTCCATCATCGGCTGCGAGCCGTTGGCGATCTGGCGCGCGCGGTACGTGGCTGCCAGCGTCATTTCAAAACGGTTGGGGATGCGTTTTAAGCAATCTTCGACGGTGATGCGGGCCATATGTTCTCCGGTCAGTAAAAAGGCAATGGGGTGAAGGTTGAATAACGAGCAGGGCTACTGGGGGTGTAGCAACTGGGCGATCAGGTCACGGTGACGTTCTTTCTGGCGCGCCAGCTTGAGCCGTTCGGCGACCACAATGGCGGCCAGCTCCTGGGCCGCGCGATCGAAGTCTTCGTTGATAATAACATAATTAAAATCAACAAGATGCGATATCTCCTCGCGTGCGTTGTGCAGGCGCCGGGCAATGATTTCCGGGGCGTCGGTGGCGCGGTTGTTCAGCCGCGCGATGAGCGCCTGATACGACGGGGGCAAGATGAAGATGCCGACGGCGACCGGATTCACGCGCCGCACCTGCGCCGCGCCCTGCCAATCGATTTCGAGCAGAATGTCCTGCCCCTCGGCCAGCCGCGCGCCCACCCACTGATGCGAGGTGCCGTAACGGCTGCCGTGAACCAGCGCGCTTTCGACGAATTCGCCGGTGCGCTGCATGCGCTCGAATTCATCCGCCGTTACGAAATTGTATTCGCGGCTGTTGACCTCGCCGGGACGCGGCGCGCGCGTGGTGAACGAGACCGATTTACGCACCAGCGGATCGGCGTCGAGCAGCGCGGCGACGAGGCTGGTTTTACCGGCCCCGGAGGGCGCACTGACGATGAAAAGGTTGCCTGGCATTGGGATGGGAGCGGGGTGGATTCGGCGTCGGGAGTTAAGCGTTCGGGGGGGGCCGGGCGCTGCGCCGCGGCAGTTATTCCAGACGCCCAACGCTGAACGCTCGACAGGGTTATTCAATATTTTGTATTTGCTCACGCATTTGTTCAATAAGCAATTTCAAATCCATTGACGCCTGTGTGATTTCGATGTCGGCGGCTTTGGCGCCCAGCGTGTTGGCTTCGCGGTTTAACTCCTGCATCAGAAAATCCAGCCGCTTGCCTGCCGCGCCGCCTTTGCCAAGAATACGCCGCAATTCGGCCATATGGGTTTTAAGCCGGGTGAGTTCTTCGTCCACGTCGATTTTGCCCGCAAACAGCACCACTTCCTGGCGGATGCGCTCGTCGTCGGCGTTGACCAGCGCATCTTTCAGGCGCAGATTGAGCTTTTCCTGGAATGCCGCCATGGCGCCCGGCAACCGCGGCGCCACATCGGCCACGCGCTGCTCGATGGCGGTGGCGCGTTCGAGAATCGCCTCTTTCAGCTTTGCGCCTTCGCGCGCGCGCGCGTCCATAAACTCGTCGAGCGCCGCAGCGGTTAATTCACGGCAGGCGTTACGCAGCGCGTCGGCGGGCAGCGTGTCGGCGCCCAGCATGCCCGGCCAGCGCAGCACGTCGGCCGCGCGCAGGCTACCGGCCTGCGGCATCACTTTGAGCACTTGCGCGTTGAGCGTGGCAAGCTGTTGCAGCAGCGCCTGATTCAGTTCGGGGGCGGCCGGGGTTGCCGTTGCCGCGGCAAGCGACACGCGGCATTCGATCTTGCCGCGCGTTAACTTCGCGGCAAGCATCTCGCGCAGCGCCGGCTCGACCGCGCGCAGTTCCTCCGGCAGGCGAAACTGGATGTCGAGGTAGCGGTTGTTGACCGCGCGGATTTCGACGGTGAGCGCGCCGCTGAATGCGCCTTGGGACGCGCCATGGGATGCATCATCGGCGAGCGCTTTTGCCGCAATGGCGTAGCCCGTCATGCTGTAAATCGTGGAGAGAGTGTTCACCATGGGCTCACGTATAATCCGCTTTCAACATTTTGAACCGGGAAGATAGCATGAGCGCACGCCCCAGCGGAAGAAAACCCGACGAACCGCGCGTGATCCGCATCACGCGGCGCTACACGTGTCACGCCGAAGGCGCGGTGCTGATCGAAAGCGGTAATACCAAGGTGTTATGCACCGCCAGCGTGCTGGAAAAACAGCCGCCGCACCTGCGCGGCACGGCCCAGGGCTGGGTGACGGCGGAGTACGGCATGCTGCCGCGCTCGACCCATACGCGCATGGATCGCGAAGCGGCGCGCGGCAAGCAGTCGGGCCGCACGCAGGAAATTCAGCGGCTGATTGGCCGCTCGCTGCGCGCGGTGGTGGATTTGCCTGCGCTGGGGCCGCGCTCGATTCATATCGATTGCGACGTGCTGCAAGCCGACGGCGGCACGCGCACCGCCAGCATCACCGGCGCGTTCGTCTCGCTGCATGACGCGGTGAGCGGCCTGCTCGACAAGAAGTTGCTCGCGGCGACGCCGATACGCGAACACGTGGCGGCGGTGTCGGTGGGCATGCATGGCGGCGTGCCGCTGCTTGATCTGGATTACATCGAGGATTCAAGCTGCGACACCGACATGAACGTGGTGATGACCGGCAGCGGCGGTCTGATCGAGATTCAGGGCACCGCCGAGGGCGCGCCGTTTTCGCGCGCGCAGATGGACGCCATGGTGGAACTGGCGCAAAACGGCATCCGCGCCTTGGTGGCGGCCCAGCGCAGTGCGCTGGAATTACAGTAAGTATTTGTTTTTAAACAAATAATTGTGTCTAGTATCTAGTGTCTATTGAGCGACTGGTTCTGGCCTCGGGCAACCCCGGCAAGCTGCGCGAATTCCGTCAGTTGTGCGCGCCGTTGGGATCAGGGCCGACGGGGCTGACAGGGCTGACGGGGCTGACGATTATTCCGCAGTCCGAGTTGGGCATTGCCGAGGCCGAAGAACCCCATTGCACCTTTATCGAAAACGCGCTGGCCAAGGCCCGTCACGCCAGCCGCGCGTGCGGGCTGCCGGCGTTCGCGGATGACTCGGGATTGTGTGCTGCTGCGTTGGACGGCGCGCCCGGCGTGCATTCCGCTCGCTTCGCGGATGCCGCAGGCAACAGAGACACGCAGGATGCGCGCAACAACGCAAAACTCGTTGCGATGCTGGCGGATAAGACCGACCGCCGCGCGCACTACGCTTGCGTAATCGTGCTGGTGCGCCATGCCGACGACCCGGAACCGTTGATCGCCGAAGGGCGCTGGCACGGCGAGATTATCGCCACGCCGCGCGGTGAAGGCGGCTTTGGGTATGACTCGTATTTTTTTCTGCCGGCGTTGAACCAGACGGCGGCGGAATTGCCGCCCAGCGAAAAAAATCGCATCAGCCATCGCGGCAAGGCGCTGGCGGCGCTGGCTAGTAAACTGCGTGAGGCGTGAAACGTGAGGCGTGAGGCGGACTTCGTGAGGGGCGCGTCAGGCGGCGCGCCTCACGCCTTACGCCTCACGCCTCACGAATTGCGCTTCACCGCGCTGCCGCCGCTGTCGCTTTACATTCACATTCCGTGGTGTCTGAAAAAGTGTCCGTACTGCGATTTTAATTCGCATGAAGTACGCACCGGCGGCGCCGAGATTCCGGAACAGGATTACGTTGCCGCGTTGATCGCGGATTTTGAACAGACGCTGCCGCGCGTGTGGGGGCGGCGCATCAGTAGCGTGTTCTTCGGCGGCGGCACGCCGAGTTTGCTGTCGGGCGCCGGCGTGGATGCGATTCTCGCCGGCGTGCGCGCGCGGTTGCCGTTAAATCCCGATGCCGAGATCACGCTCGAAGCGAATCCCGGCACGGTCGAGGCTGGACGTTTTCGCGATTACCGCGCGGCGGGCGTGAATCGGTTGTCGCTCGGCATCCAGAGTTTCAATCCGCGCCACCTGCGGGCGCTGGGGCGCATACACGATGACACCCAGGCGCGGCGCGCCATCGGCATCGCGCGCGAGCATTTCGACAATTTCAATCTGGACGTGATGTACGGCTTGCCGCGGCAAAGCCTTGATGAGGCGCTGGCGGACATGGCCGCGGCGCTGTCATTTGATCCGCCGCATCTGTCGGCTTACCACCTGACGCTGGAGCCCAACACCTACTTCCATCGTTATCCGCCCAAGCTGCCCGATGATGATACGTCGGCGGACATGCAAATCCGCATCGAGGATTTGCTCGCCTCGCGCGGCTACGATAACTACGAGACCTCGGCGTTCGCGCAATCGGGGGCGCGCTGCAAACACAACTTGAATTACTGGATGTTCGGCGACTACATCGGTATCGGCGCGGGCGCGCACGGCAAAATTTCATTTCCCGATCGCGTGGTGCGCGAGGTGCGCTACCGTCAGCCGAAACAATTCATGGAACAGGCCGTCGCGGGCAACGCGATTCAGGAATCCCGCGAGGTCGCGGCGAACGATATTGGCTTTGAATTCATGATGAACGCGCTACGTTTGAATGACGGTTTTGACGTGCGTTTGTTTGTCGAGCGCGCCGGCGTGCCGCTGACGCGCGTCGTGAAATCGCTGGATGCCGCGGAACAGCGCGGCTTGATTACCCGCGATCATCGGCGCATCGCACCGACGCTTACCGGGCGGCGCTTCCTGAACGAATTGCTGCAAT
>JANPOH010000502.1:0-4870 GCA_031427895.1 Betaproteobacteria bacterium | reverse complement strand
TCCCGTGTGAGGATTCCCATTTCTCCAGTTGCGCCCGTTCAGCCGGTTGCAGATCGATCGTCAGGCTCGTATTCGACATGAACGCGAGCATAGCAACGACCGGACTGTATGTACAGCTATTTAAGGGACACTACACTAGCGAAGAAAATATTTCTTGATTCGGGAACCTACATCGACTTGAATAACGTCACTATTCCTGTATCCAATGGGACGACGCAGATCGATCATGTCATTGTTTCACGCTACGGCGTATTCGTTGTCGAAACCAAGAACATGGACGGCTGGATTTTCGGCGACGAGAAAAGTCCGCAGTGGACACAGAGAATTTTCGGAAAGAAATACCGATTTCAAAATCCACTTTATCAGAACTATCGCCACACCAAGGCGCTCTCTGATTTTCTAGATATTGGCCACGACAAATTTTTTCAGTCGTCATGTTTTGGGGCGACTGCGAATTCAAGACACCGGTTCCGCCAAATGTGATGGCGAAAGGTTACATTACCTACATTAAGAATCACACGGCGGTGCTCTTCACGGATCAAGAAGCTCAGGATATCGTTGCGGCGATCAAAGAGGGTATGCGTCCAAAAAGCTGGGCTACCAGCCGAAAGCATGTTTCTGATCTCAGGAAGCGCTTTTCCAGTACTGCCGAGTGTCCCAAATGTGGTGGCGCGCTTGTGATTCGCACTTCAAAATCTGGCGCCAATGTGGGTTCGCAGTTCTATGGCTGCACGACGTATCCCGTGTGTCGCTACGTCGGGAAACTTCAGTAACCGGTCATAATCGTTCATTGCACCGGATGTTTTAAGGTGGCGTGAGGACGGCAGCTATCGTCGCGTGGATTATTTCAAACTGAACTTCTTCTCCCGAATAAACACCCCAAAATCCGCGCGCTCCGGCACGGAGTAATGCCGCGCTTTGTCTTCCGACCAGCCGTAAAACGGCACATCCGCATAAAGTGTCGGGTGGCGCTGTTTGCGTAGCGGGAACAGCTTGTGGCGGCGCTGGTCGTAGGCGTCGATGTTTTCCTTGAGCTTGGATTCTTCGAAGCGATCGGTGTGAACGGTGACGTCGAGTTGCATGCGCGCGGTGATATGGCCGCGTTCCGCCGGATAGCCCACGCACAGGCCTGCTACCGGAAACACGCCGTCGGGCAAGCCCAAAACCTCGCTGGTCTCGCGCGGATGGTTACGCACCGCGCTGATCGGCACCGTGCCGAGGCCTGCGGCTTCGGCGGCGCGTATAAAAGTCGCCAGCACGATGCCCGCATCGACGGCGGCGTTCATGAAGTGATCGAGATGTTCGTTGACGAAGGGCTTGCCGCGCCACTCGCCGATTTGCCTTATGCGCCGGTTGTTGCCGCAGAACACCAGAAACACCGGTGCGTTGTTGATCCACGGCATGTCGGGGATGTGATCGGCGATGGCTTTGATTTTGGCGCGGTCGGCGACGTGGATGATGTCGGCCTGTTGCAGATCGGATTTCGATGGCGCCGACAGCGCGCAGGCGAACAGCAGTCTGAGCAGCGCGGGGTCGAGCGGTTGCGCGCCCCATTTGCGGTGCGAGCTGTGTTCGAGCATGCGCCGCAGTTCTTCAGCGCCCGGTACACCGGACGGGGCGGTGATTGCCTCGCCGAAGCGGGCAAGCGTGGCGTTTGCGATACGGTCGGCGTCAGTGGTGTGGTCGGGGTTCATGGCGGCTTCTTCGGTGGGATTTATGGATAAATTTATAATAAAAACAAATAGTTATGTATTGTTTGTGGTAAAAGCGAATGTGGCTTCGGATGCGGCGTCACAACGGGGGTTTTCCTTGCGTCGGGGGTAAAAAGTGTCGTAAAATCACGGCCTTTCTGATTTTCCCCCGCCCACGTGCCGCTTGGAGCTTGGATTTTTCAGTGTCCATTGTTTCATCGTTGTTTTTCATTGTTTGTTGGTGCGTTGCTGTGGTGCGGTGGTGAATTCTAAGATTTTAAGGATGGAACACCCATGGTAGTGATTCGTTTAGCGCGGGGCGGCGCCAAGAAGCGTCCTTTTTTCAACATCGTTGTAGCGGATGAGCGTCGTGCCCGTGATGGGCGCTTTATCGAGCGTGTCGGATTTTACGACCCCAAAGCGCCCGCAGGCCACGAAACCTTCCGCCTTGACCGCACGCGCCTGGCGCACTGGAAGTCGGTGGGGGCGCAGCCTTCCAACACCGTGCAACGTCTGGTCAAGCAGTATGCCAAGCTGACTGCCGCTGCAGGCGCTGCTGGTGAAGCCGCTGCAACGCCCGCGGCCGCCTGAAAATCAGCCTGAGGCCAGGACTGAGCTCAGGACCGAGACCAGGGCCGCGCCGCCGGAGCGAATTGCGGAACGCAGTGATCTGGTGGAAATGGGGCGCATCAGCGCGCCGTTCGGGATCAAGGGCTGGATCAGGGTTCAAACGTATACCCGGGCTATCAGCGGTCTGACCCGATACCCGGCGTGGTGGATTTCCAGCGCTGACGGATGGCGCGAAGTCAAAATAGAGCAGTCGCAGGCGCAGGGCGTCGATGTGGTGGCGAAGCTGGCAGGATGTGATGATCGCGATGTGGCTGCCGCGTTAAAGGGGCAGCAGGTGGCGATCCCGCGGGAAGCCTTCCCGCTGGCGGCAAAAGGCGAGTTTTACTGGGCCGATTTGATTGGGATCAGGGTCAGAAATAGTGCAGGGCTGGATTTCGGCGTCGTCACCTCGATGATGGAAACCGGCGCCAATGATGTAATGGTAGTGCAACAGGTTGTGCAACAAAGCGCGGCTGGCAGCCAGCAGCAAGAGCCGGAGAGATTGATCCCGTTTATTGCCGATGTGGTTAAGCGTGTGGATATTGCAGCGAGTTTGATCGAAGTGGACTGGGGTGCTGACTATTAGGGTGCGATGATCCGCCCTGATCGGACGTAACCGGATGTAACTTAAGCATGCTGCAATTTGATGTGGTAACGCTGTTCCCGAAGATGTTCGATGCGGTGACCGAATCGGGCATTACCGGGCGCGCGAATGAACGGCGGTTGTATCAGTTTTTGCCGTGGAATCCGCGAGATTTCGCGGCCAACACGCACCGCACGGTGGACGACCGGCCTTATGGCGGCGGCCCCGGCATGGTGATGATGGCCGAGCCGCTGGAAAAAGCGGTGTATGCGGCGCGGCAACGGCAGGTCAGCGCCGGGGTGCGTAAGCCGCGCGTGGTTTATCTGTCGCCGCAGGGGCGTTTGTTGACGCACTCGCTGGTGATGTCGCTGGCGGCGGAGCAGGGCATCGTGTTGTTGGCGGGGCGCTACGAAGGCGTTGATGAGCGGGTGATCTCGCGGCTGGTGGCGGATGGCGGCGAAGAAATCTCGATAGGCGATTACGTGCTGTCGGGCGGTGAGCTGGCGGCGATGGTGTTAATGGACAGTGTGATTAGGCAGTTGCCAGGCGTGCTGGGCGATGCGGAATCAGCAGCGCAGGATTCGTTTGTGAGCGGCTTGCTCGATTGCCCGCACTACACGCGGCCTGAAACGTACGAAGGCATGGCGGTGCCGCCGGTGTTGATGTCGGGCAACCATGCCGACATAGCCCGCTGGCGGTTAAAGCAGGCATTGGGCAGGACGCAGCAACGCCGGCCGGATTTACTGGCGGATCGTGTGGCAAAAGGAGTGAGCGCCGATGAGCGCCAGCTCCTCGATGAATACTTGATTGAAAATTCGGTGTGAAGCACAAGGAGCGGTAAAATGAACTTGTTACAAGAACTCGAAAACGAAGAAATTGCGCGCCTGGGCAAGAATGTCCCGGATTTCTCTGCGGGCGACACCGTGGTGGTCAGTGTCAAGGTGGTCGAGGGCGAGCGCAAGCGCGTGCAGGCCTATGAAGGCGTGGTGATTTCAAAGCGCAATCGCGGCCTGAATTCAAACTTTATCGTGCGTAAAATTTCTTCGGGCGAAGGCGTGGAGCGTACGTTCCAGACCTATTCCCCGCTGATCGCCAGTATCGAGGTCAAGCGCCGCGGTGATGTGAGCCGTTCCAAGCTCTATTACCTGCGTAACCTTACCGGCAAAGCCGCGCGCATTAAGGAAAAACTCGCCGTCCGCGGTAGCGCTGCTGCGGTGCCAGAAATGTTGCCAGAAGCGCCGGCCGAAGTTGCTAAATAAGCTGCCCAGTAATCGCACGAGTCTGAATTTTTTGAGAAAGGCGGCTAATGTAATGTAGCCGCCTTTTTTTTCGATAGAATCCAGCTTCTGTCTGATTTTCTTTTTTTCGACTTTTTCCGCGCATAATTTTTTTGACTGTTCAGGAGCAAACATGATTCACATACTGGTTCATGACAAGAAAGACACCGTGGGCGTGGCCGTGGTTGAAGGCATCAAGGCCGGCCAGGAATTGGTGGGCTGGGTGATGGAAGACGACTCGACCATCACGGTCAAGGCGATTAACGATATACCGATCGGTCACAAGGTGGCGACCAACGGCATCAAGAACGGCGATACCATCATCAAGTACGGCTTTGACATCGGCAAGGCCGTAGCGTCGATCAAGAAGGGCGAGCACACCCACGTGCACAACCTGAAGACGAAGAGATGGTGAAACGCGAAGCTGCCGCGCGGTTCATCCGGGTATCACGTTTCGCGTTTCACCGCTAGACAAGGATTCTTGACATGATCAACAGCAAGACCACTTTCCAGGGCTACCGCCGCGAGAACGGCCGCGTCGGCGTGCGTAACAAGGTCATCATTCTGACGCTGGATGATCTATCGAATGCCGCCTGCGAAGCCGTCGCGCACAACATCAAGGGCACGGTCGTGGTGGGCCATCCGTATGGACGCCTGCAGTTCGGCGCCGACCTCGAATTGCATTTCCGCACCTTGATCGGCGCGGGCTG
>JANPOH010000501.1:0-2545 GCA_031427895.1 Betaproteobacteria bacterium | reverse complement strand
GGGCCTGGGGCTGTCGCTCCAAGAACACGCGACGCCTGTATTTCGAGTTGCTCGTCGCCCGCTACCAGATATAAATTGTTCGGTACCGCCAGGTTTTGTTGTGAAATATTGATGAGATAGGTAGCGCCTGTTTGAGGATTTACGTAAGGACTAAGGATGCGGTCTTCGATATAACCGGAGATAGTCTTTCGCGGCGCCTGGTTGCTCAGGCTATCAAGAGCACGTTCGCCACGCTCCATCCCTCCAAGCAACATGCTCGAACCATTTGCTTGCGGACATAAGTCGATTACCAGAATTTTTCTGTCCGGGTGAGTTCTGGCGTACTCGCTAGCAACTTGAAAAGTGAGGTAGCTTTTCCCGACGCCGCCTTTGTTGTTCCACAATGCGTAGATTGCCATTTTCCACCCCTGATGCGTTGTTGCCGACTTGGACTCGAATTTTACCGAGAGCACCATAATTAATGTTAATAAATCTGGGGCATTGCTTGTGTAATCGTGAAAAAAGGGCGCGATCCGTTCAGATCACGCCCTTCTGACTACAGCGGCGGCAAGCCGCCGCACTCCGCACTCCAGATCAGCCCAACTCGGTCACCAGCTCCGGCACCACCTTAAACAGATCATCCACGATCCAGTAACTCGCGATCGAGAATATCGGCGCTTCGGCGTCTTTGTTAATGGCGACGATGACTTTGCTATCTTTCATGCCGGCCAGATGCTGAATCGCGCCGGAAATGCCGACGGCGATGTACAAATCGGGTGCGACAATCTTGCCGGTTTGGCCGACTTGATAATCGTTCGGCACGAAGCCCGAATCCACCGCCGCGCGCGAGGCGCCCACGGCGGCGCCGAGTTTATCGGCTAGCGGTTCGAGAATTTTGAAATTCTCGGCGCTGCCCATGCCGCGACCGCCGGAAACGATGATGCGCGCCGCCGTCAGTTCAGGACGGGCTGACTTGGTGAGCTCCTGGCCGTTGAATTTCGACAAGCCCGCGGCGGGTACTGCGGCCAGTGTTTCCACGGCAGCAGCGCCGGTGTCGCCTGCCGGATCAAACGCCGTGGCGCGTACGGTAATCACTTTGATCGCATCGGACGATTGCACCGTCGCCATCACGTTGCCCGCGTAGGTCGGGCGCACGAAGGTATCGGCCGACACCACGCTGCTGATGTCGGAGATTTGCTGCATGTCGAGCATCGCGGCCACGCGCGGCATGAAATTCTTGCCCATGCCGGTGGCGGGGGCGACGATGTGGCTGTAGTTTTTGGCGATGCTCAACACCAGCGCGGTGACGTTTTCGGCGAGCGCGCCTTCGTACTGCGGCGCATCCGTAACCAGCACTTTAGCGACACCCGCCACTTTGGCGGCAGCGGCGCCCGCTGCGGCGCACTGATGGCCGACTACCAGCACGGTGACATCGCCACCGAGTTTGCCGGCGGCGGTGATAGTGTTGGTGGTGCCGGGCTTTAATTGCTTGCCGTCGTGTTCGGCGATAACCAGGACGGCCATTAGAGTACCCTCGCTTCGGTCTTGAGTTTGTTGACGAGTTCTTTCGCGTCGGCGACTTTGACGCCGGAGCTGCGCTTGGCGGGCTCTTCGACTTTCAACGTTTTCAGACGCGGTTTCACATCCACGCCCAGCGCATCGGGTTTGATGTTTTCCAGCACCTTTTTCTTCGCCTTCATGATGTTGGGCAACGTCACATAACGCGGCTCGTTCAAACGCAGATCAGCCGTGACCACGGCGGGCAGGTTGACGGTGAGCTTTTCCAGGCCGCCGTCGATTTCGCGCGTGATGTCGGCGCTGTCACCATTGATGGTGACATTCGATATATGCGTCGCCTGCGGCCAGCCCAGCAGCGCGGCAAGCATCTGGCCGCACTGGTTGGAATCGTCGTCGATCGCCTGCTTGCCCATGATAACCAGGCGCGGCTGCTCTTTATCGACGATGGCCTTCAAAATCTTGGCGACCGCCAGCGGCTGCGCTTCTTCAGCCACCTCAACCAGAATGCCGCGATCAGCACCCATCGCCATCGCGGTGCGGATGGTTTCCTGACATTGCGGCGCGCCGATGGACACCACCACGATTTCGGTAACGATACCCGCTTCTTTCATGCGCACGGCCTGTTCGACCGCGATTTCGCAAAACGGATTGATCGTCATTTTGATATTGGCCGTCTCGACCCCGGTGCCGTCGGATTTGACGCGCACCTTCACATACGGGTCGATCACGCGCTTGGCCGTGACCAGAACTTTCATTGCTGCTCCTTTGGAGGGACTAAGGGAAAACTGTTTGGGAACGTCGTTGAATCAAAGGTGTATTTTAGCGGAAAGCGTGTGCGCGCGAAACCGGCGCACAATACGGAATTAACGTAACCATTTGTTTTTAATAAATTTTTTTATAACATCCAGAACCTTCGCCACAGATTTCATAGATGAATACAGATTAACCGCAGACAAATCGTAACTATTCAGCCGTTTTAAAAACCTTCACCGCAGAGGCGCAAAGACGCAGAGAACCCCCGCAGAGAAAAGTAGTTCTCGGCGTAACC
>JANPOH010000500.1:0-2786 GCA_031427895.1 Betaproteobacteria bacterium | reverse complement strand
ACGTGATAGTCGCTCGCGAAATGCGGCGCAAGGTGATCGAAGCCATGCGCCACGCGCGCTATGCCGTGCAGCAAAAGCAGTGGTTGCCGGCCCGCGCCGCCCCAATCCAGATAGTGAATCCGCAAGCCGTTGACCGTCACGTGTTTGTCCACGGGTTGCACTTTCTCGGCCGCCGCCATCAAAATCTCCGTTGGTTTTTCAGCAAGCAAGATAGCACCAATTGCGTTAAATTGCGGCTCTCGCGCACTCGCACTTACTTACTTACTCGCACGCTCACTCAACCCTCACTGACAATCAAGCCATTATGAGCAATTCCGCCGCCGCAACACCACGCTGCCTCAACGATATTCTGTGTCTGGATGATTTTGAAGCGCCCGCGCGCCGCTTTCTGCCGCGCCCGATCTTCGGCTACATTTCGGGCGGCGTGGAAACCAACGCTTCCCTCGACGGCAACCGTTCCGCGTTCAGTGAATACGAGTTCATGCCGCGCGTGCTGGTCAACACCAAAAAACGCCACATGAAAACCACGCTGTTCGGGCGCGACTACGATCTGCCATTCGGCTTTCCGCCGATGGGCGCAACGGCGCTCGCCGCCTATCGCGGCGACGATTCGCTCGCCAAGGTGGCGGCGGAGCTGAACACCGTGATGATCCAGAGCGGCGCATCACTCACGCCGATGGAACATGTGCATGAAATCGGCCCCACCGCTTGGTTTCAGGCGTATCTGCCCGGCGAGCCCGACATCATCATCCCGCTGGTGGAGCGCGCGCAGGCCGCCGGTTTTGAAACGCTGGTGCTCACGGTGGATGTGCAGATGGCCGCGAACCGCGAGAACAATGTGCGCGCCGGTTACAGCTCGCCGCTCAAGCCCTCGCTGCGGCTGGCGTGGGATTGCATGACGCGCCCGCGTTGGACGTTCGGCACGTTTGGCCGCACGGTGATGAATCACGGCATGCCGCACCTCGAAAACATGGGATTCCCGCGCATCCCCATCCTCGGCAACATGGAGCGCCCGCGTATGGGCCGCGACGGCCTGAACTGGGAACACGTCGAACTCATGCGCAAAATCTGGAAGGGCAACCTGGTGTTGAAAGGCGTGCTCTCGCGGCACGATGTGCGTATCGCGCGCGAAAGCGGCGTCAACGGCATCATGGTGTCCAACCATGGCGGGCGCCAGCTTGACGGCACGATTTCGCCGTTTCGCGCGTTGCCGGGCGCGCGCGCCGAGGCCGGCAACATGGCGATCATGATGGACAGCGGCATCCGTCGCGGCACCGACGTATTAAAAGCGCTCGCCATGGGCGCGGATTTTGTGTTTGTCGGACGGCCGTTTCTCTACGCGGCCTCCATCGCGGGAGAAGCCGGCGTACGCCACGGCGCCAAACTGCTGCGCGAGGAAATCAGCCGCAACATGGCGATGCTGGGGATATCGTCGGTTGCTGAGATGACCCAGGATTTTCTGCTACCGTGCCGAGGGCCGATTTAGACGGAGGGCGCAAACGTGAGCATCGCACTGAACGTCAATGGTGAAACCCGGCAGGTGGCGGCGGAGCCTGAAACACCGTTGCTGTATGTATTGCGTAACGATCTGCAATTAAAGGGCGCGCGCTTCGGCTGCGGCACCGGCCACTGCGGCGCCTGCACCGTCATCATCGACGGTAAGGCCGTGCCCTCGTGCGATCTGCCGGTCTCGGCGGCGGCGGGCAAGGCCATCACCACCATTGAAGGCATCGCGACGAACGGCACGCTGCATCCGCTGCAACAGGCGTTTCTCGATGAGCAGGCGGCGCAGTGCGGCTACTGCGTGAGCGGCATCATCATGTCCGCCAAGGCGTTGCTGGACGCGAATCCGCACGCCGATGACGCAGCGATACGCGCCGCGCTTAATGGCAATCTGTGCCGCTGCGGCACCCATCACCGCATACTGCGCGCGGTGCGCCGCGTGGCGGAACGAAGCGCGAGTATTACGAAATGAGCGCCGCCGCCCCGCCGCGCAAACTGCCCGGCAGTCTGGACACCAACCGGCGGCTCGACCGCTGGCTGCGGATCAATCGCAATGAAACCGTCACCGTGTTTCCGGGCAAGGTCGAATACGGGCAAGGCATCCTGACGGCGTTAAGCCAGATCGTCGCGGAAGAACTCGACGTGGCGCTCGCCCGCATCGTGCTTGCGCGCACCGACACCTCGTACAGCCCCGACGAAGGCGTGACCTCCGGCAGCCGCTCGCTGCAGGAGGGCGGCGAAGCGCTGCGCCAGGCCTCGGCGCAAGCGCGTCAACTGCTGCTGGAACGCGCGGCTGCGCAACTGGGCGTGTCGCTGGAGCAACTCAGCGTGGCGGACGGCATCATTACCGCGCGCGGGGGTGGCAGCGTCAGTTACTGGCAATTGGCAAGTGACGACCTGCTCGCGCGCGAAGCCAGCGGCGATGTCGCGCCCAAATCCCCTGAGCTTCATACCATCGTCGGCACTGCCGCGCCGCGCCGCGATTTTCCGGGGAAGATGACCGGCGTGCCGTCGTTCATTCAGGATATCGAACTGCCCGGCATGCTGCACGGACGCATCGCGCGCCCGCCGGGCTACGGCGCACGCTTGCTCGCGCTGGACGAAAGCGAAGTCACGGGCATGCCGGGTGTATGCGCCGTGGTGCGCGACGGCGATTTCGTCGGCGTGGTGGCGCGGCGCGAGGATCAGGCGATCCGCGCGCTCACCCGCATCCGGCGCATCGCGCGGTGGGAGCAAACATCCACTCTGCCCGATACTCAGGACCCGCGCTATCTGCTCGCCGA
>JANPOH010000499.1:0-9872 GCA_031427895.1 Betaproteobacteria bacterium | reverse complement strand
CATCTGTCGAAATTGACTTTCACTTGCCAAGTTGGTACAAGTGGCTCTATATTGCGAAATGCAAGAGAAAAACCCAATTGACTCATATAGTTAGCGGTGTTCCCCTGGGAATCATTTCATCCTAATGTTGTCTACTTCACAGTTTTCCTGATGCTTACGGACGAAACCCTACCGGACTTTACAACTCCGCCCGTAAACGAAACCGCGATTTCAATCCAGTTCGCGCCGATTGCGAACTTTGGCGTGCCATATTACGGATTGTATTGGAAGCTAATTCGAGAAGAGTTTCCGAATTATCAAGTACAGCCGCCGATAGCGAATATCACAGAGCAATTCGATGCCCCGATTAGGGGATTGCGATTAGGGTTTCAGTTGGTTACACAACCTGAAATGCGCTGCTGGTACTTAGATTCCTCTGGGAATCGTTTGATGCAATTGCAAAATGATAGATTTGTACATAATTGGCGGCAAGTATCGGGAGACGAACCCTACCCCCGCTTCCCGAAGATTCGTGAAATGTGCTTGTTTGAATGGAGCCGCTTTTGTGATTTCCTGAAACAAGAGAATCTAACCCAGCCGCAAGTTAACCAGTGTGAAGTTACCTACGTAAATCACATCGAGTATGGCAAAGGCTGGAATGGTTATGGTGAACTCGGAAACGTTATTGCTCCATGGTCTCAGAATGCTTCAGCGGGTTTTCTACCCAGTCCTGAGAAAGTAAACATGGAAGCGCACTATCGCTTGCCATCCGATTTAGGAAGGCTACACATTTCTGTGGAGCCAGTAGTGCGTGGTCGTGACACTAAGGAAGTGCTTCAAATCACGCTAACGGCCAGAGGCGCGCCAGTATCCTCTGCACAAAAGGATGTGTTTGATTGGATTGATCTTGGTCGGAAGTGGGTTGTGAAGGGATTCTGCGACTTTACGACCGTGAAAATGCACCAAACGTGGGGGAAAATATAATGACTGCAATTACAAACGTAGCGCAACCGACAATGGGTGGTCGGCATTCCTACAGAGCACATAGCAGTCCGATATGGGGGCGCTCTATCCCGGTTACTGGCCTGAACGAAGATCAGGTTAAGGCCATTCAGAAAATTGCAGGCTTCGAGCAGCTACCTCAAAACTGGGACAGTTACGGTAGTCCTAGAATTTCTGCTGAGGTTATTGATTGTGCAATTGAATTGGTAACGAACTCATTTGACCGTGGCCCCGCGGCTCGGATATTGCCTGTATCGGGAGGTGGCATTCAGTTCGAATGGGAAAATGGCGAAAGAGAATTAGAAATTGAATTTAGGCCGGATTTGAATATTGAATATCTTTTGGTCGAGGATGGGGATCCCGTTGAGGCGCGAAAGGATTTCAAGTCGATAGCCGATCTTTTGTCGTGGCTTATCCATGGTCGATAACGGATCATCAGTTTTACGATGGCCGAGAAGGATCACCCGGATGACGAATCCATCACGAATGATGAATTGTTATACCTACGAATTTTTCCTGATTCAGACTCAATTCAACCGAGAGAGTCGGGTGGCTACCGACCTTCTTCAGGCTCGCTAAAGCGAAATGGACAAGCGCTTTCTGTAGATTTGGGATCATTATCGACCCCGGAACAAACGCGAGATCGCGATACCAAATTCCCGTTTCATGTCGCTGCATTTACGGCGGGAATTGCGCGGGTCGCTGGATGCAAAGTTGTGCGTGCGCCTGAACCGGACAATCTCGCACATGGCCTGGTTATCGGGAGTCATGAGCGAGGTGATGGCTCGTTAAGTAAGGGCGAAATAAAGAAGATTTCCCGCCAAGCAACAATTGTTATCTTGAACCCGCTCGCAATTGGTGGCAATTCAACTTAGCTTATAAAGAAGAATTCGTAGCGGCATCGTGACCATCCTCTAATACGCTACGCTCCTTACAGGGTTGCAGGCAAAGCGCAGTAGATTTTTACCCTGCAACAGAACCCACCGCCCCCACCCCCGGCAACTCCCCCTGCTTCGATTTTTCCTCCGCGTCCAATTCCTCAAACGGATCGAATGATTCGTGCGGCAGCAGCGATTGCTGGTGTATCGCCAATAGCGATTTGCCGGCAACATAAACCCGGCCACGCCGCTCGCCCTTAGGCACCAAAAAACCCAACCCGCACAGCCGTGTGAGGTCGTTGCGCGCGACCTGATCGGTTATCTCGGCCTGCTTGCGATAAACGGGGTTTTTGACTTGCAGGCCGATGGCGGCGTCCGCCAGTGCGTTGATGACGCGCTCGTTCAGTTTGTGTTTTTTGGTTTCTTGTTCGAGTGCATGCCACAGGCGCGAGGTTTCGGAATAGCGGCGCAGCAGCGTGCGCGCCTGACGGTAGTGGGCGACGAGGCAATATCTTATCCACGGCAGGGCGTCGCGTTCGGGGCGCCACGTGCCCTGGCCCACTTCGGCGAGCACGTTGTAGTAATCCTGCGGATTGCGGCCGACGTATTCTTCGATGCTTGAAAACTCCGGCGCGAGGATGCCTTCCATCGCCAGCACCATGGTTTGCAACGCGCGCGCCATTCTGCCGTTGCCGTCTTTGAACGGATGAATCATGGTGAAGTTCAGATGCGCCATCGCCGCCCTGATGATGATGGGCGCGTCATTCTTTTCATTCAGTGATGCGATGAGCTCGTCGAGCAAGCCGGGGACTAGTTCCGCTGCCGGGCCTTCGTAGACAACTTGATTGGTGCCGCTGTTGCTGATGTGTATGGCGCCGGGGCGCACTCGGCCTGGGTTTTTGTTGAGGTCGTACTTCATCATCATGTAGTGCAGGCTCAGCAGCGTGCCGAGGTTGTGGGTGTAGTTTCGCGGCTCTTTGGAAAGCTGAATCACGTAATCCATCGCCTCGCGGTAGCCCCAGATGGCTTGCCAGTCTTCACCGGAAGTTTTGTCGGGCGGCTCGCGGTTCACGGCGGCCATCGCTTCGTCCATGGTGACGTTGATGCCTTCGATGGTGTTGGAACCCATGATCGCGCGGGCGTAGCTGGTGCGCGCGAGCAAACCCGTCCAGCGGTTTAAGGCATCGCTGGTGGCAAAGCGCAGTTTTTCGCGCAGCCCCAGGATAAGGTCCAAGACCTTGAGGTAATCTTCCGGCAGGGAAGTGACCGTGAAAAGCATATCGAATCAACTTTATAAACAATAAAATTATACTTATAATAACATTATAATAATATTGTTGCAATTGATGTAACGATATGTAAAATATTATTGTTATAATTCAAATACTTATAAATTACCCCGTGCGTGTATAAGCGCTCACTCACATGAACATCACCCACATAAAATCCCAAGTCGAACACATCAAACCCCAGCGCGAGGCCGATGCCTACGCCGGCGCGGAAAGCCTGACCTATGTGCGCTGCCGCGTAACAACCGCCGAAGGAATCACGGGCGAGGGCGTCACGGGCCGCTTTCTTGCCGATCAGGTGGCGCATCTGCTCAATGGTGGCATTGCCTCCACGCTCAAGGGTGCGAACGCGCTGGATATTGAGGCGATCACCACACAGCTTGCGAAGAAATTTAATCCACGCCAATCCACCGGCGTGTTTGTCTCGGCGCTGTCGGCGCTGGATTTGGCGCTGTGGGATATCAAGGGCAAGGCACTGGGCCAGCCGGTGGCGCGCTTGATTGGCGGCGCACGCAATGCGGTGCCGGCTTATGCAACAGTGGGTTTGCCCGCTTACTCCGAAGCGGAACTGGTCGCTGCTTGCGTCAAGGCGCTGGCCGACGGCTATCAAGGCGCAAAAATTCTGGTCGGCGCGGGCCGCGGCATTACCGAAGACGTGCAGCGCATCCGCGCGGTGCGTGCGGCCATCGGCAATGCGCCGCTGATGCTCGACGCCAACTGCGCGTTCACGGTGGCCGAGGCAAAACGTCTTGGCGAGCAGGTGGCCGATTGCGGCATTGCTTTTTTCGAGGAGCCGTTGCGCGGCAACGATATTCCGTCGCTCGCCGAGTTGCGCCGCGCCATCAGCATACCGCTGGCGTCGGGGCAGATGATTCAGTCGGTAACGTGGTTTCGCGATGTGCTGGCGGCTGGTGCGCTGGATATTCTGCAACCCAACGCGGCGTTCTGCGGCGGCATTACGGCGATGCTGCGCGTCATGGCGCTGGCCGAGGCGCATGGCGTGCCGGTGACGGGCGCGGGCGGGTTCGAGTCGGCGAATCTGCCGGTGATGGCGGGCCACGCGCATGGCGGCATGCTGGAGGTGCATGGCGCGCATGTGGCAATCAAGGCGCGTTTTGCTACGCATCCTGAGTTTGCGGATGGCAAGCTGCTGGTGCCGGATGCGCCGGGGTTGGGGTTTTCGCTGAAAGATTAAGCCCAACACCGTTACATCGTAAGTATTTGTTTTTATTAATATTTTTATCGCCCATTATCCGCCACAAACCAACCCTGTCGTTCCCGCGCAGGCTCTGTGCCGCTGGTTGAACATCCGGCGCAATGCGCTACGCTTATTGACGCCCTACAAAACCGTTTTTGATCCAGTCATGTTATTTTCCACCTTCCCTAAAAATCATCAGGAACCGTCATGGCCGATAACCGCCGCTTCAAACTCATCCCCGTTGATAAACTCGCCGCCGATCAGAAAGTCGTCTACGACGCGATCAAGGCCGGGCCGCGCTCGAAGATCGGCAACTCCAGCGCGACCACGCCGGGGCCGCTGGGCGGGCCGTTTAATGTGATGCTGCGCAGCCCCGCCATCGGCAACCTGGTGCAGGCGCTGGGCGGCGAAATCCGTTTCAAGAGCTCGATCCCGACCAAGCTGAACGAGCTGGCGATCATGGTGACGGCGCGCTACTGGACGGCGAATTACGAGTGGTTTGCGCATTGCAAGCTGGCGTTGCAGGCCGGGCTGGATCCGGAGATCGCCAAGGATGTCGCCGAGAATCGCCGTTCGGCGAAAATGGATGCCGACGAAGCGATTGTTTACGACTTCTCGCGCGAGCTGCACGAAACCAAGGGTGTCAGCGACGCCAATTACAAGCGCGCGCTGGATCGTTTCGGCGAGCAGGGCGTGTTCGACCTCATCGCCGTCAATGGGTATTACTCGCTGGTGTCGATGATTCTGAACGTGGATAAAACGCCGCTGCCCGATGGCGTGCCGATGCCGTTGAAATAACAGCATCACCGGAGATACTCATGTCCACGCCACGCCCGCTGACTGTTGCATTGACGCTCGCCCTGCTGTGCGCCGCGCCGCTCGCCGGTGCGCAAGCGCAATCACAAGTGCAGGATTTTCCGCGCAAGCCCATTCGTTTCATCATCCCCACGGCGGCGGGCGGCGGCTCGGATCAGATCGTGCGTTTTCTGGGCAATCGCTACACCGCCGTGTGGGGCCAGCAGATTGTTGCCGACAACCGGCCCGGCGCCGGCATGGTGATCGGCATCGACATCGCGGCCAAGGCAGCGCCCGACGGCCACACGCTGTGCCTGGTGAATCCGTCGCACGCGATCAACGCCACGCTGATGAAATCGCTGCCTTACGATCCGATTAAGGACTTGATTCCTGTCTCCGTGGTGGCCACGCAGGCGTTCGGATTGGTGATACCCAATTCGCTGCCGGCGAAAAGCGTGAAGGAGTTGATCGCGCTGATCAAATCCAAGCCGGGTGAATTATCGTACGGTTCGTCGGGGCCAGGCTCGGCCTCGCATCTCGCGGGCGAGATGTTCCTCGGCATGACGGGCACGCAGATGACGCACATCGCCTACAAAGGCACGGGGCCGGTGCTGGTCGATCTGGTTCCCGGCCGCGTACACCTGTACATCAACCCCATGCTGGCCATCATCAATCAGGTGAACAGCGGGCAGATCCGCCTGCTCGCGGTGACCACGCCCAAACGCGTGGCGTCGCTGCCCAACGTGCCCACGGTGGCGGAAGCCGGCGTGCCGGGCTACGAAGCCAGTTCGTGGTACATGATACTGGCGCCGGCGAAAACACCCGCGCCCATCATCAACAAAATACACGCCGAGACCGTCAACGCGCTGAAGCAAAAAGACATGCTCGCCATGCTGGAAAAAGGCGGCACCGAGCCGGTGGGCAGCACGCCGGCGGAAGCGATGACATTCCTCACGGCCGAAATCGCGCGCTGGGGCAAGGTGATGCGCGACGCCAAGGTGCAGCAGCAGTAAACCTGAAAAAACCTGCGAACGAAACGCGTCAGTCCGCGCGCAGATTGGCGGCCTTCACCACCACGCCCCACTTTTTGATTTCGGCGGCGAGGGTCTTGCGGAAATCATCCGGCGTGCCGGTTTCGATATCAAAACCCAGGCGCGCCAGTTGCGTCTGCACGCCCTTGTCACTGACGGCGGCTATCAGCTCTTTGTGCAATCTCGCGACGATGGGTTTGGGTGTGCCTGTGGGAACCATCGCCGAGTACCAGCCGTTGGCGGCATAACCCGCGACGCCGGATTCCGCGATGGTGGGGAGCTCGGGTGCGGCGGGTGAGCGTTTTTCGCCGGTGACCGCCAGCGCGCGCAGCTTGCCGGATTGGGTTTGCGCCAGCACCGAAGGCATGGTGGCGAAGCCGATTTTGGTTTCACCGCTGAGCAGACTCGCCACCGCCGGGCCGCCGCCCTTGTACGGCACATGCACGATGTCGGTGGTGGTCATGTGCTTGAACAACTCGCCGGACAGATGCGCCGAACTGCCGCTGCCGGACGAGGCGTAGTTAAACGTGCCGGGCGATTTTTTGGTCAGCGCGATCAACTCCTGCACGCTCTTCGCGGCCACCGACGGGTGCGTGACCAGCACGTTCGGCGCCCACGCCAGCAGTGTCACGGGGTCAAAGTCCTTGACGATATCGTAGCCGGGCTTGCGATACAGCGTGACATTCACCGCGTGCGCCAGGTTGCCCATCAGCAAGGTGTAGCCGTCGGGCGCGGCACGCGCGGCGATTTCCGCGCCGATGTTCGCACCCGCGCCGGGGCGGTTGTCGATCACCACGCTTTGACCGATGCTTTTTGCCACTTGCTGGCCGACGATGCGCCCCAGCGTGTCGGTGCCGCCGCCGGGCGGAAACGGCACCACGAAGCGTATGGGTTTGTTGGGATAGTCCTGCGCGGCGACCGTCGCGCCGCCGGTGGATAAAATCATCAGTGCGGTGACGCCGAACTTTATTCCGTGGTTCATGAATCCTCCGGTGAAAGTGCCGTGCCCGCGGGCATTATGGCGTAGCGCACGCCCCGGCGGCAATCGGATTCACCGTGCATTTGAGCCGTGTCATGCAACGCGTTACGATGGCCGGTAACCCCGTTTACACAGAAACAGCGAGATAACCTCATGCCAAAAGTAACCACCCAACTACGCCAGTTAATCAACGGCAGCGAACTGGTGATTCAGCCCGGCATTTTCGACGGCTACAGCGCGCGGCTGGTGCAGCAGGCGGGCTACCCCTCCGGATTCATCTCCGGCGCGGGCATTGCCGAAGCCATGCTGGGCCAGCCCGATATCGGGTTGATGGGGTTTGAACTCAATCTCAACGCGGCGCGCATGATCGCCGCGAGCGTGGACATTCCCCTGCTCGCCGATGCCGACACCGGCTACGGCAACGCGATCAATGTGTTTCACCTCACGCGCGCGTTCGAGCAGGCGGGGCTTGCTGGCGTGATGATCGAGGATCAGACGTGGCCCAAGCGTTGCGGCCACATGGCCGGCAAAGCGGTGATCGCCGCCGAGGAGATGGTGGAAAAAATACGCGCGGCGGCGCAAGCGCGGCGCGACGCGGATTTCGTCATCAAGTCGCGCACCGATGCGCTGGCGACGCACGGCATCGCGGAAGTGGTGCGGCGGCTGAATCTTTATGCCGAGGCGGGCGCGGATTTGTTGTTTGCCGACGCGCTGCTGTCGGAGCAGGACATCACCACCGTCATTCAGAACGTGTCAAAACCGCTGTGTGTCAACATGGGTTTCGGCATCCGCCGCCGCGCCACCACGCCGCTGATTTCGCCGATGCGGCTGGCCGAACTGGGGGTGCGCGTGGTGATCTATCCGCGGTTGCTCACCGCCTGCGCCATCAAAGGCATGCAAAACGGATTGGATGCCCTGCGGCAAGCAATGAAAAGCACAGCGCCGGTCGAGCGGCCGGAACTGTTGTTGTCGTTTGAAGAACTCAATACGCTGGTGGGGTTTGATGAGTTTCAGGCGCTGGAGCGCAAGCTGGCGAGCCGGTAGGATGCTTGCGGCGTGATCTCTCGACAGATCAACGGGGAGGGTTTTCAGCGGTTGGTGTTGTTGAATTTGTCCGGGGTCAGCACCGCCAGAAACTCCCGCGCCGACAACGCTTCGATGCCGAGTATGGCGTCGCGCACCTGTTCGATACGGCGATCCGGCAGCGCCATCGCGGCATTGTCGCGATACTTGGCTGAAATTTCGTCGCCGGTGAGCGCGCGTTCGCCCGTGCCTCGATTCACCGGCTCGTGGTGGCGCAAGGTTTTGCCGTCGCGCGTTTTGATGACCACGCCGCCGGAGAAATATTTCGGATAGGTGGTGTCGGGGTCGGCGGCGTAACTCACGCGCGCGGCCAGATCGAGAATGGCCGTGTTGCTTAAGGTGTCCTGCTCCAGTTCGGCCAGCCCGAAGCGTCCCAGCACCAGACACGCCGCCGTGACGAACTGCACGCTGAATTTGGCGTCGTAGTCATTCGCGGGTTTGATCTTATTGGCTTCGGGCTGGGCGATGATGTGGATGGTCGGCTCGGGAATCAGCGCCTGCACGGATTCGATGTCTTCGGGCTTGAGCTGATACTTCTCGCGCAACACCAACGCGGCGTCGGCGCAGGCGTGAATCAGGTGGCAGATCGGATACGGCTTGATGGCGACTTCGCTGGTTTCCCAGCGCTCGCCCAGCCCGGCGGTGACGGCGGCGTAATCCACATCGTCCTTCAAGGTTTGCAGATGGCTTTGATACAAGCCGAAGCGGCCTTCATACGTTTTCGTCGGGCCGACATAGCCGTTGCGCGCGAGGTGCGCGGCGGTGATGCCCGCCACGCCCGCCCAGCCCGGATGCAGCCGCTTATTCCACGCGCCTTCTTCGAGAAACTCCTGGCTGGCGGCGGCGGTGCTGCCCACGAGGCCCTGCGCCATGGTCAGTTGATGCGCGTTCAGGCCGTAAAGCCAGCCGGCCTGCAACGCGCAGGAAAAATGCGCGGTGATGCCGGTGGGGTGAAAGCCGAAATGATGAAACCCGCCTTTGGCCGCGCCGCACACGCGCACCACGGTTTCAACGCCGAGGATGTACGCCGCGAGCAGATCACGCCCGCTGGCGTCGATGGCTTCCGCCACGCCCATGGCGCAGGGCAACGCGCTGGCGGTCGGATGCACGATGGCGCCGACGTGGGTGTCGTCGTAATCCAGGCCATGCACCAGCGCGCCGTTCATCAGCACCGCATCGCGCAGCGGCAGCTTGTCCGCAAGGCCGATGAGGCTGCTCGTGCCGCTGCCGGCGATGCTGCGTATGCCTGACAGGATGTGATGCGCAAAGGCATAGTGGGTCGAGGCGTAGGCGATGCCAATGGCGTCGAGCATCAGAAACTTGGCTCGCTCGCGCACAGCGGGCGGTATCGCTTCATAGCTGAAACCGGCGGCGTAGTCACTGAGTTTCTGCGAAACGGTGATGGCGTTTGTATCGAGTGCGTTCATGGGGTTTCCTATAATTGTACTGTGTCACAAAGTAAATTCCCCTTCAAGGCTGATCTTTACCCACAATTATTTACTCAAAATCAATGACTTAAAAGGCAACATGACAAAGCCGCGTTCAAGCATACGCGGGTGCGGTATCGTGAGATTCTCGGTGTTTATAATCGCGTCATCATAGAGCAATAAATCGCAATCTAACACGCGCGGCGCATTG
>JANPOH010000498.1:0-10302 GCA_031427895.1 Betaproteobacteria bacterium | reverse complement strand
GCCCCACCTCGATACCGGCAGGCTGCGGGCGCTCGGCGTCACGACCGAAAAGCGTGCACCGGGAATGCCCGACGTGCCGGCGATCAGTGACTTCGTGCCGGGATACGCGTCTTTCGGCTGGTACAGTGTCGTGGCCCCAGGCGCAAACTGCGGCCAGACTGGACATCTGGCGAGGATTTGCAACGACAGATGGACTCGTTTCCCGCCACTTTTGTGCCGCAAATAGCGAAGCACTACACCAGGTAACGGGCCCGGACAGCGGCAGAAAGTGGTGTTATAGCGCCCGGTATCCAGTCGGCCTCGTTCCATTCGCGAAAATCGCCAAGCGGCGGGCCGCCGGCATTGTTCACCAGAATGTCCGGCGCGGGGCACGCCGCCAGCACCTTGGCGCGGCCAGCCGAAGCGGTAAATTGCGATGACATTCATCCGGCAATAAAATATCATTTAAAAACAAATACTTAAATCAAAGTCGCAGTATTTTCGCCGTATCAATCAACGCATCCCATTTGGCGATTTCGCTGGTGACGAAGGCGCGCATTTCTTCCGGCGTTTTGAGATTTTGTTCGATGCCGAGTTCGGCGAAGCGTTGTTTCACCGGCGGCGAATTCACCGCCGCGTGCAGTTCGCGATTCAGGCGCTCGACGATGGCGCGCGGTGTTTTCGCCGGTGCGCCGATGCCGTTCCACGAAATCACTTCGTAGCCCGGTAGCCCCGATTCATCCAGTGTCGGCACCGCGGGCAGCAGCGAGAAGCGCGTTTTTGACGACACCGCCACCGCGCGCAGGCTCCCCGCGCGTAACTGCCCCAGCACCGGCGGGAGGAATTCAAACGCCGCTTGAATTTCGTTGCCGCGCAGCGCGCCGATCAATGCGCCGGCGTTGAATTTGCCGCCGGTGGTGCGCGCCTGCGCGATCAGCTCCTTGGTCGTCTTCACTGGCGAGTCGGGATTGACCAGCACCGCAGCGCTAAAGCCGGCGATGGAGATGCGTATGCGCTTGCTCATTCCCCTGTTGTGCGTTGCCGTGGTTGCTGTCGCAGAGGCCGCGATCGCACAAAACTACCCCGCCAAACCGGTGCGTGTAATCGTGCCCGTGCCCGCGAGCGGCACCGCCGATGTGCTGGCGCGCATGCTTGCGCCCTCGATGTCCAGCCAACTCGGCCAGCAACTGGTGATCGACAATCGCGGCGGCAAAGGCCGAACCGGGAAAAATCAACTACGCCTCGGCGGGCAACGGCGCACCGAATCATCTGGCAAGCGAGTTGTTCAAAAAACATGGCGGGCATCAACCTGCGCCACGTGCCTTACAAAGGCGCGCCGCAAAGCATCGTCGATGTGCTGGGCGGCCATGTGCCGGTGATTTTCGGCTCGATCCCGCAGTTGTCGCCGCATGTGAAAGCATCGCGGCTGCGCGCATTGGGCGTGTCGCACACCCGGCGCATCACGCAACTGCCGGATGTGCCCACCATCAGCGAAGCGGGCGTGCCCGGTTACGAGTTTTATGCGTGGTTCGGCATACGCGCACCCGCCAAGACCCCAAGGCCCATCTTGCAGCGCCTGAATGAGGTGCTGCAGAGGGCGCTGCGCGCGCCCGAAATTGCCAGCCAGTTCGAGGCGCAGGGCGCCGACCCGGCGGGTAACACCCCAGAGGAATTCACCGCGTTCTTAAAGCGCGAGTATGATAAAACCGCGGGCGTGGTGAAAGCGTCGGGGTTGAAGGTGGACTGAGCGTAGATCAGCCGCGATTATTTTTTCTTCGGCCAATCATCTTCGTCGGTGATGATGACGATAACCCGCGTGCGCTTGGGCCCCGCGTAGCGCTCCATCTTCACCAGCACCGGAAACAGTTCCTCCAGTTTCGCGCGGGCTTCGGCCTCTTTGTCGAATTTGAGCAATTCGCCGTTCGGCCCTTTGACATCGTGCCAAACGCGCGCGTCGTTTTCATCGTCCTGCACTTGCAGTTTGAACATGCGGGGTGCTCCGGCAGAGTTGCGCGTCAGATTTTCGGATCGGCATGCCCGATGGCCGTACCGGCATCGGCGATGTTCGATGCCAACGCACCCACCGGTAATGCGATGCCCATCTCCCGCGCCAGTTCCAGCGCCGAGTGCAGGTCTTTGCGGTTATTCAGGCATCAGGCATATACTGCACAGCTATTTTCAATTGCACAAGGTGAGGGTTAGGCGTGGGCATGGCAATAATTCACATAGCGGCAGGCGAAAAGGGTGTGACGATTTGCATGCCGGCGCCGATGGCAAGCGTTCAATAGCCCATGTCTATTCTCAAGCGAATGTTTGGCGGACGCAAGCCGCCTGTCACCCCGGTTTCGCAATATGCCGAAACAGCAGCAACGACCGCTGACCACGGGCAATCCAATCGTTTAGTACGGGCCATTGAAGTCGCGTTCGCTCACCAGAATGCCGGACGCCTGCAAGAGGCCGAAGGTATCTACGAGCAGGTGCTCGCGATGGACGGGGCGAACTTCAATGCCTTGCATTTGCTGGGGGTGTTGTACCACCAGCGGGGCGAGCACGCGCGCGGTGCAGAGAAAATAGAAGCTGCGCTGAGAGTAGACGACGCCAGTGTTCCCGCGCATGGAAACCTCGGCGAATGCTTTCGTGCAATGGGGCGTAATGGCGACGCCAGGCGCTGTTTTGAAAAGGCCCTTGCGCTACAGCCGGGCTGGGCTCCTGCCGTCTACAATCTGGGAAACCTGTTGCAAGCAGAGTCGAATTTCTCCGCAGCCAAAGCTTGCTACGAAAACGCGCTCCGCGCACAGCCTGCCGATATTGAGGCAAAGTATCAGTTGGGCAATGTATTCGCAGCCCAGAAAAATCTTGTTGACGCTAAAACGTGTTTTGAGCAAGTACTCGCATTGCATCCGCGTCATGCCGCGTGCCTTGCCAGCCTGGGCAATGTGTCGGTGCTTCTTGGCGAATTGGGTCAAGCCGAGGATTGCTACCGTCAGGCATTGGCAGTGGATCCAGACATGGTGTCGGCGCTCATCAATCTGGGGAACGTGTTGCTTGGCACGGGAAACTTCACGCACGCGCGGATACATTACGAACGGGTCATTGTGCTACAGCCGGAATCCTTCGATGCTCATCTGGGATTGGGGCGGGCGTGCGCGAGGCTGAATTTGGCCGCTGAGGCGCGTATCGGCTTTGAAAAAGCGCTTCAATTGAAGCCCCATGCCGTAGTGGCTTTGCACGGGTTGGGAAATACCTTGATAGATCTGGGCGAGCATCAAGCGGCCCTGGATATCTACCGACAAGCAGTGTCTGTTGACGCGGAAAATGCCGAACTACAGTGGTTATTCACGATGGCGCACGTACCGGCACTGCACCCCGTGATCGGAAGCGCCTCCCAAGCCAGAGCGGAATTCGTGTCCGCATTGCAGAAGCTCGATGAATGGTTCACCGGGAATCGCGAAAAGCAGGGTTATAAAATCGTCGGCGTGTTACAGCCTTTTCTGCTCGCATATCACGAAGAAATGAATACGAAAATCATTGCCCGCTATGGGAACCTGTGTGATCGGCTGATGCGTCATTGGCCAGACAGCGAGCGGTTTTCATCAACACGTCGCGCCGTCGCCAAAGTCAGGAACGGCGACAAAATTCGCGTCGGGTTCGTATCGGCGCATGTCCACGATCATTCCGTGTGGAACGCCCTTGTCAAGGGGTTTGTGCGTCACCTGGACCGCACGAAGTTCGATGTTCAGGTTTACTATCTTGGCGCACATGTTGACCAGGAAACGAATTGGGCGATAGACAAGGCGGACTACTTCGAGCACGGATTGGGGTCGTGGCAGCATTGGGCTGAAAGGATTTCAAATCAGAATCCCGATATGCTGATTTATCCTGAGATCGGCATGCATGCCGCGACCGCTAAACTGGCAAGCTTGCGCTTGGCGCCGGTTCAGGCGGCAAGCTGGGGGCATCCCGAAACCACTGGGTTGCCGACCATGGACTACTACGTTTCCGCAGAGTATATCGAGCCTCCGGATGCACAGGACTATTACACTGAGCGCCTTGAAAAATTGCCAAATCTGGGATGTCTTGTTGAAGAGGGCAAGACCGAGAGTATTCGGCCGGATTTCGCGGCCATGGGGGTGGAAGCCTCCGTTCCCTTGCTGCTATGTCCGGGTGTGCCGTTCAAGTATCTTCCTGAAAACGATCATGTGCTTGTGGATATTGCGCGCCGCCTCAAGCAGTGTCAGTTTATTTTCTTTACACACCGTCTCGCAGGCCTTTCCATGCGTCTCAAAGAGCGGCTGTCAGCTCAGTTTGCCGCCGCCGGGTTGAATGCGGATAAGTTCATTGTGTTTGTCCCGTGGCAGAATAAAGCGGCATTTCATGGTGTTATGAAGCATTGTGATGTTTTTCTCGACACTATTGGCTTTTCCGGTTTCAACACGGCGCTGCAAGGGTTGGAATGCGGCTTGCCGATAGTAACGCGCGAAGGGCGCTTCATGCGTGGCCGGCTGGGCAGTGGTTTATTGCGCCGGATCGGATTGTCTGAATTTGCCGCGCAATCGAACAATGACTATGTTGATATTGCGGAAAACCTTGCATCAGACAAGTGGCTGCGAATCGCGACGCAGGATCGGATCAAGGCCAACTGCGGTAAATTGTTTGGTGATCTTGAGCCGGTGAGGGCTCTTGAGAGGTTTGTCGAAAAGACGGTTCTGCGGGAATAATCAGCCGGATGGAAAAGTGACAAAGCGGCAATCGCCATTGCCCCTGCCAGGAAACATCCGCGTCAGATTTTCGGATCGGCATGCCCGATAGCCGTACCGGCATCGGCGATGTTCGATGCCAACGCGCCCACCGGCAATGCGATGCCCAGCTCCCGCGCTAGTTCCAGCGCCGAGTGCAGGTCTTTGCGAATGTTGGGCAGGGGCGCATCCGGCGCGGCGGGTTTCAACATGCCTTTCCAGCGCGGCTCCATGTCGTCCCACACTTGCAGCACGGTGCTGTTGGCGAGACCGTCTTTGATGATCTGACGCAATACGTCCGGCGCGACGCCGCCCGCCACGCCCAGCGACAAGCCTTCGAGCAGCCCCATGATGTTGATGCTCATGATGAGTTGATGCGCGAGCTTCGCCGCTTGACCCGTGCCGATATCGCCCGCGCGCGTGAGGGTCGATGCGAACGATTGAAACGCCGGCAGCGCGCGATCGATCACGCCTTGTTCGCCGCCCAGCATCAGGGCGAGCTTGCCGTCGGCGGCCGCGAGGTAGCCGCCGGTAATCGGCATGTCGATGATGCCGAGGCCGATGACGCCGACGCGGGAAAGGGGAGGGCGGGGGGGCAAGTGCGGCATTCATATCGGGTTATTCCTCCACCGCCATATGCGCCGGCGGCAAATCGGCCTGAGAACGTTCAACCATTTGTGTGTAAGCGGCTTCAATATGCCGGGTGAACAACGCAGTATCAAACAGCGGCGTTGTCAGGCGGTTGCGTTCGAGCTTGTGCTTGATCCGGCTGAGTTTGTCTGCGTCGGCGGCCAGCTCCACCGCCAGCGATTCATATTGCGCTTCGCTTTGAGTGATGAGTTCCGGCAACGCCATGGCGTTGAGCAGGCTGGCCGCCACTCGACCGGCAAAGGTTGCCCCCACGCAAGTCAACACGGGCAGGCCGGTCCACAGGGCATCGCTTGCCGTGGTGTGTGCGTTATAGGGCAGCGTATCAAGGAACAAGTCAGCGGCACGATGACGCGCCAGGTGCGCCGGCAGTGATACTCGTTTGGCGAAGATCAGCCGATCCGCGCTCACCCCCCTTGCAGCGGCCTCGTGGCGCAGGTTTATTGCGGCGGTGGGGTTGTCTTCCAGCAGCCAAAGCAGGCTGCCGTCCACCCGGTTAAGGATACGCATCCATACAGCAAATGTGCCGGGGGTGATTTTGTAGTTGTTATTAAAGCAGCAGAACACAAAGCCCGCTCGCGGCAAGCCCAGTGCTTCGCGGGAAAAGGCTTGATGGTCTGCCTGCCGCTTGCGGTCGTTGGGCTGATAACTGTGCGGCAGATAGACAATTTTCTCTGTGTAATGGCGGCTCTTGTCGTGCTGTTCCCAAACCCCGGTCATGAGAACGGCGGTTGCCTGCTCGCGAAACTCTCCCGCCAGATAGCCGATGCGGATTTTGCCGGGCCGCCGCGCTGTGGTTTTGCACAGGGTGATATTCGGCATGGGGAACTTGTCCGCTGCGTAAATTTCCGCGCAGGCGCGCAAATCCTGCTCTGAGCAGGAAATGCCCTGGTAGCCGAAGGGCTCCGCTGATTTTTTGCGCGCGGCAATTCCCTGCTTGATTGCGTCAGCCAGTTCCGGCAGGCCGGTCCAGTCACAGCACAACATTTTGGTATGAAGAAGATGGCCTTGCGCGAAAGGGTAAGCGGGCGCCGTTTCAAGCAGCCGCGAAAACGTTTCTACGGCATCCTCGAATTTCCCCAGGTTGACCAGCAGGGAGCCGCGATTGCAGCGGGCTGCCGCATCGTCCCCGAGCTGGATGGCCTGGTCGTAGCAGGCCAGGGCTTCGTCAAATCGGTTTAGCGCCTGCAAAGCCACGCCGAGGTTGCTGTACACCGCGGCGGTATCGGGATTAATCGCGATGGCTTGGCGCATCAGGCCTACCGCATTCACGTGATCCTTGGTCTGATGGGCGAGCACATCCAGCCAATGCAAAGCATCAAAGTGCCTGGGATGCGCTTGCAGCACCGACCGGTAAATCGCCTTCGCTTGCGCCCAATGCCCTTGTTGATGCAGCGCGAGGGCCTCCTGAAGTTTGGCTTTGGCACGATCAATGAGGCCTTTTACATTATCGGTGGCGAAGGTGCTGTTCGCCATCAGTACCAGCGGTCGCGCGAGGTGTTGATTTCGTGTAAGTTTAGCAGCCCTCCCGGACTTTCAAACGCAGGTCAAACGCAGGAGCGGTCTCCATCATGTACGCCTACGTCGGCTGTTTTACCACCGCGCATCGCAAGGCGCGCGGCAAGGGCATCAGTGTGTATCGCGTTGACGCATTATCGGGCGCATGGTCGCTGATCGAGGTGTTTGAAACCATCGCCAATCCGGGCTTTGTCGCGCTCGATGGCAAGCAACGATTTCTTTATGCTTCGCATGGCGATGGCGATACGGTTAGCGCGTATGCCATCGAGGCCATTGATCCACAAACGCGAAAGTTGAGATTCCTCAACCAGCAGCCGAGCAGCGGCGACAACGGGCCGCATCTGATGGTCGATCCGACAGATCGCTATGTGGTTTGCGCCAATGGGCCGGGCATCGTGGTGCTGCCGATCAACGCGGATGGCTCGCTGGCCCCCGCCTCCGACGTGGTGGCGCCGCCGGGCAAAGCGGGGCCATACAAAAGAGAGCAGGGCCGCGGCGCGCATCCGCACCAGGTGGTGTTGGATGCCGGCGGCCGCTTTTTGATTGCGCCCGACAAGGGCATCGATGCGACGCATATCTACCGGCTTGATGCCGCGAGCGGTAAACCCGCGCCCACGGGGCTGATAATTCATACCGGGTCGCCGTCGTGCATTGCGTTTTCTTCATAAATTAACCATTAAAAACAAATACTTATAAAGGCAGCTCTCATGGATCTGGAACTCAAAAATAAAGTCGCGATTGTCGGCGGCGCCAGCAAAGGGCTGGGCCGCGCGTGTGCCGAAGTGCTGGCCGAAGAAGGCATGAAAGTGGTGATGTGCAGCCGCAGTCAGGCCGATCTTGAGGTGGCCGCGCAGGACATCCGCGCCAAGACCAAAGCAGAGGTGCTGGTGTTCGCGGGCGATCTGGAAAAAAATGACGTTATTCAAAAGTTGATTGCGACTGCCGCCGAAAAATTCGGTCGCATAGATGTGCTGGTCAGCAACTCCGGCGGGCCGCCGCTGGCGAAATCGTTTGATGCAACCGAAGAACAATGGGCCACGGCGGTGCAGCGCTCGCTGCTGTTTTTCGCGCGCATGTCGCGCGAAGTGCTGCCGCATATGCGCGCGCAAAAAGGCGGGCGCATTATCAACATACTCGCCAGCACCGTGTATCAGCCGATTCCGAATCTGGCGCTGTCGGGCGCGACACGCATGGGCGTGGTGGCGTTCGCGAAAAGTCTCGCCGATGAAGTGGGGCGCGACGGCATTCTGGTGAACAACGTGTGCCCCGGCTCGCTGCTGTCCGAACGCATGCTCGGCAACGTCACCGCGCGCGCCAAGGAGCTGGGCATTTCGCTGGAAAAAATGCTTGAAGAGCGCGCCAAAGAAACCGCCGTCGGCCGCATCGGCGAGCCGCGCGAACTGGCGAACCTGGTGGCGTTTCTCGCATCGGGTAAATCGAGCTACATCACCGGGACCACGATACGGGTGGATGGCGGGCTGGTACGTTCGGTGCTGTAACGACTGTAACGAAATAGCGGCAAGAAAATACATCAAGGGGAGTTGCGGCACTCATGTCAGCAGGTAACACGAAGGGTACGACAGCGGTTCTGGCCGAATGGGCAGCCGGGTTCCAGTTGGAAGACGCGCCGGACGAGGTGGTCCAGCGCATGAAGGCGCTGGTGCTGGATTTTTTGCGCGTCACCGCAGTAGGTGCGCGTCTGCCGTGGAGTCGTTCCACGCGCGCGCTGGCACTGCAACTGGGCGGCAAGGCCGAGAGCAGTCTGCTGCTATGCGGCAGCCGCATTGATGCGGCGCGCGCGGCGTTTGTGAACGGCGCATACGCGCACGCCTGCGATCTGGACGACACGCACGTCGGCTCAATGCATCACGCGGGTGCGTCCATACTGCCGGCGGTGCTGGCAATGGCCGAGCGTGAGAATTCGACCGGTCGCGCTGCGTTGACTGCCGCGATCATCGGGTATGAAGCCTCGCTGCGTATCGGCCTTGCCACGCAGCCTGCGCTGTTTCAGCGCGGCTTCATGTCCACACCCACCTGCGGCGCGATGGGTGCGGCGCTGGCGGCGGGCAAGCTGCTTAACTTTAACGCCATGGATATGGCGGGCGCACTCGGCGCGGCGGGCGCGTACGCGGGCGGCCTGGCGCAGTTTTATCATTCCGGTGGCGTGACCAAGCGCTTGAATGGCGCGCGCGGCGCGGAGTCGGGCGTGATGGCCGCGTTGCTCACGCAGGCCGGCATCTGGGGGCCGCGCGACATCCTCGAAGGCGAGGCGGGATTTTTCCGCGCGTTTTCGGGCAATGCGAATCCCGAAAAAGTCACCGGTGATCTGGGGCGCGGTTTTCGTTTGATGGAAGTCAGCACTAAAATCCATGCGGGCGCGGGGCGCTTGCAGGCGACGGTGGATGCGGGCCTGCGCCTGGGCTTTGAAAACCAGCTCGCCCCCGTGCAGATCACCGATCTGGAAGTGGGCATCCCCAAGGTGGTGCAGGGGCGGCTGACGCAACTCGATCCACCGGATTTGCAAAGCGCGCAACTGTCGATCCCGTTCAGTCTGGCGATGGCGCTCGCGCTGGGCCGCACGCGGGGTGCTGCCGCCGCGCTGCGGCGCGAGGACTACGAAACCGCGCTGGCGGATAAGGAGGTGCGAGCGCTATCGAACCGCGTGCGCTGCGTGCTCGATGCCGAGATCGAAGCCGGCACCAACACCGAAGAAGTGCCCTCGCGCGTGAGCATCACCTTGAGCGATGGCCGCAAATTCGTGGCGCGCGAACCGCATCCGCGCGGCAGCCCGCACCGGCGCATGAGCTGGGATGAGCTTTCCGCGTTGTTCAAGGATACGGTCGCGGATGCACTGTCCGCGGCTACGCTGACGAAAGTTCTGGATGGGGTGGCAGCGCTCGATCGCGACGCGCGTCCGCGCGAGATCATGACCACCTACAGGGCCGCGCCGGGGTGGCTTGAGCGCGGGTAAGCGATTTCCAGTTCAGGCCAAAGCGCGCCAGATATTTGCGTAGTCGGTCGGCGTCGTTGGGGCTGCTGCGCGCCGCGCGCGAGGCGGCGAAGAGTTTGCGCCCGGCAGCGGAGAGATTCGCCGATTGCCGGCACACCTGAATCACGGATTCGAGCTGCTGGCGGTCAAATAGGTCGATTTGTTCGAATGGGTCGCGGCGCATCAGATGCTCAATCGCAGGCGCTGACGTTGACGATTCAGCTTGCGTTGCCCACGAGGCGCGCAAACGGCGAGGCTGCAAAATCCAGATACGCCTGACGAGCCTCTTGGTTAAACCGAGATTATCCATTAGGCTTTTTTGTGCGGTATTGAGCGTGATCCAGTCACGAATTTCTAATGAATACCATTAGGGCAAGCTATTGAAATACAATGAGTTTCCTGGTTTTTTGGAGCGATAACCCTATGAGCGCA
>JANPOH010000497.1:0-5656 GCA_031427895.1 Betaproteobacteria bacterium | reverse complement strand
CCTTGAGCGTGTCGAACGGCAGCTTGGCAAAGGTCACGGGATTCATGGAAAAACCCGACGTGGTGGCCAGCAGCGTGTAGCCATCGGGCGGTGACTTGCCGACGATTTCGGTCGCGATCACGCCGTTGGCCCCCGCGCGATAATCGATCACCATCGGCTGGCCGTACATCTCGTGCAGCTTTTGCGCGTACGGACGCACCACCAGATCCACCGGGCCGCCGGGCGCGAAGCCGACGATCACGCGCACCGGTTTCACCGGGTAATCTTGCGCCGGTGCCTGCGACGCGGCACACGCACACATCGCAAACACGGCGGCAGCACGCATTACGCGACCTCCGCACGACCGTTATTGAGCACCACCGTGTTGTCGCGCGCCGGCACGGTGCAGCGAAACGACACCACGCTGCCGTTTTTCCACATCTCGGTACGCAGGGTTTCGCCCGGATACACCGGCGAGGAAAAGCGCGCTTCCATGCTGTTGAAACGCGCGGGTTCGTAATCGCACAGCGTTTTCAGCAGCGCATGCCCCGCCACGCCGAACGTACACAGCCCGTGCAGTATCGGACGCGGGAAACCGACTTTTTGCGCATGCGACGGATCGGCATGCAGAATGTTGTAGTCGCCGGACAAACGATAAATCAGCGCCGCCTGCGGCAGCGTCGGCAAGTCACAGGTCAACTGCGGCGGCGTCTGCGGAATCGCGTGCGGCGCGCGCGATGGCCCGGTCGGGCCGCCGAAACCACCGTCACCCCGGCAAAAACTGGTGGACACCAGCGTGCTCAACAGATCGCCGGTTTTCTTGTCATACACCTTGCGCTCGGTGGTGATGACCGCACCGCGATTTTTTCCGCCTTCAATCCCCTTGTCGATCACACTTAAAAGCTTGGGCACGCCCACCAGATCGCCTTCCACCGGCAGCGGCTTATGGATGGTGAAGGTCTGTTCGCCATGCACGCTTTTTTCGCCGAAGCCGGTGCCGGTTTTTTTGATCCAGGCGTGAGGCGCGGCAAGAATCACGGCCATCGTCGGCAGCGCGGCGAGATTTTTTTCATACACAAAGCGCAACTGCTTTTCATCCATCGGATCGGCGCCAAGGCCCACGCCCAGCGCGTAGAGCAGGGTATCGCGTTGGGTCAGCGTGTGTGTAACTTCGGGGATTTTGTATTGCAGCAGACGTTCGTAACTGGCGTGATCGACTGGCATGACTTCTCCTTTTCAACAACGTTGCCGGATTGTCGCATAGCCCGCGCGCTCACAAGGCCCTCAGGCGATCAACGATGCGGCGGTCGAAACGGATGCCGCTGCCGTCTTTGCGCCGCCGCTCCGAGGGAATGCGGATTTCCGCGACACCCGGTTGTAACGGCGTGGCTTTGATTTCAGTCAGCAATGTCGAAAGGTGGTGCTTGAATTGCGGCAACGGCATCAGCAATTCGGGATCGAACACGATAAACAAAAAACCGAAATCCGCCGACTTGCCGTTGGTGAGCGGCGTGCCCGCGAGCAGGCCAAACGCCTGCGCCATCAGCGATAGGCCGAAGCCCTTATGTCCGAATTTCTCTCCGCCGAAGGTGAGTATGCTGCCCGCGAGCGCCGCGACGGGATCGCGCGTGGGGTTGCCGTCCGGGTCGATGGCCACGCCCTCCGGCAGCAGTTGATTCAGTCGCTTGGCAAGGATCACATCGCCGTTATTGGTGGCCGAGGTCGCCATGTCGAACACCAGAGGGTGCGGCTCGCCGGGCAGCCCGAACGCGATGGGGTTGGTGCCCAGCACGGCTTTTTTGCCGCCCATCGGCGCCACCACATCGCCGCTGCACGCGAAATGCACGCAGGCAAAACCGGCGCGCGCGATTTTTTCAGCATAGTACGCACTGCGCCCGCTTAACCAACTGTTGTGCATGCCCACCACGGCGAAGCGGCTCGCTTTCGCCTTTTCAATCGCGAGTTCCGTGGCGCGGTACACCGCGTAAAACCCCGGATAGTTTCCGCCGTCCATGCGCGCCGATACCGGCGTTTCGTGTTCGATGCGAATGGCGCCGCGCGGCTTTTTGAAATTCACATGCTCGGATATCGTGAGGATGCGCGCCAGCCCCAGCGCCGGATAGCCGCACAGTTCGGCGTCGATCTGGCTGGCGGTGATGACCGCTGCTTCTTCGGCGGTGAAACCGATGTGTCGCAGGGCGCGTTCGCCGAGTTGGGCGGCTTCGGCTTCGCTTAGGGTAATGGTCATGGTGGTTGTTTGCATGGGTTCTTTGGTTGGGATACGCCCCTCACCCTACTCCCGTCCCTCGCCGGCGGCGCCGCTATCAACCACCACCGAGATTTTCACCGCGTTGCTCACCATGCGCGCGGTGTACGAGCCCCGGATGCCCGGCAGGTAGATAAAGCCGGGGCGATTGAGCATGTCGCGCATTTTTTGACGCCGGGATGCGAGGGCACGGGAATCCTTTAGAATTTACAATCAAGAACGTGAAAAATCAGGAGCGTGGCATGATGATGTCGGATTCAACCGTGAAATTCAACCTGGGATTGAACACATGACACGCACCGCTCTCGTCGCCGGCGCCTCCGGGCTGGTGGGGCGCTGCATCGTCGATCAACTGCGCCACGACGGCGGCTGGAACATCATCGGCCTCGGCCGCCGCGCGCAAACCATGGACGGCGTGCGCTGGATCGCCGTGGATCTCGCTAATGCCGCCGATTGCCGCAACGCGCTCGGTGCGCTGAAAGAAGTCACGCACGTGTTCTACGCGGGCCGCTACGATCACCCGGAAGGCGTGCCGGAATCCGTCGAGGTCAACACCGCCATGCTGGTAAATCTGATCAATGCGCTGGAGCCGGTCGCCAACCTCCAGCACGTGCATGCGGTACATGGCAGCAAATATTACGGCCACCAACTCGGGCCGGTGCCGACGCCGTTGGTGGAAGAACAGCCGCGCGCGAAAAATCAGAATTTTTATTTCACTCAGGAAGATTTTCTGATCGAATGCACGCGCAACACGAAGTGGAGCTACTCCACCTCGCGCCCACATGCGTTTTGCGATCCGGCCATCGATCATCCGCGTTCCATCGGCCTGGTGATCGCGGTGTATGCCGCGATTCAACGCGAGCTCGGCTTGCCGCTGGATTTTCCCGGCACGGATAGCGGCTTTCATGCGCTGACGCAATTCACCGATCTGGCGCTGCTGGGCCGCGGCGTGGCGTGGATGGCCACCGAGCCGCGCTGCGCCAATCAGGCGTTTAACGTGGTCAATGGCGACACGCCGCGCTGGTCGGAACTGTGGCCTGATTTTGCGGCCGCGTTCGGCATGACGGCGGGCGCACCGCAAAACATCAAACTCGAACACTGGATCAAAGACAAATCCCCGGTGTGGGCCGCCGTGGTAAAAAAGCACGAACTGCGCGCAACCGACGTGCAGCAACTCGCGCTATGGCCCTACGGCGATTACCAGTTGCGCCCGCAGTGGGATGTCACCTCAAGCATGGAAAAAGCGCGCACGCTGTGGTTTAATGACGCGGTGGATTCGTACCGGATGTTTCGCCAGCAGTTTGACCATTACCGCAAGGAGAAAATCATTCCATGAGCCGGCACTCCAACCGCCTCGTTCTGGCGTACGCCAGAACCCAGTTCGTACCTCTCGTTTCAACTCACGTGCGTTACTGGATTCCGGCGTACGCCGGAATGACGGCTGTAATGATGGCCTTCATTTGGCTATGTCCCGCTACAGCAGAGGCGCAATCCCAGCCTTTTCCCGCCAAGCCCGTGCGCTTCATCCTCGGCCCCAGTTCCGAGGTGCTGCCGCGCATCGTCGCGCAGCGACTGTCAGCGATGTGGGGGCATCAGGTGCTGGTCGATCCGCGTCCGGGAGGCGGCGGCACGGTGGCCGCCGACACCGTGGCCAAATCGCCGCCCGACGGCCACACGTGGCTGCTCTCCACCGCCACCTTCACCGTCAGCGCGAGCCTGCTGGCCAATCCGCCGTTTGATCTGGCGCGGGATTTTCAAGCGGTGACGCTGCTCGCCAGCGCGCCGTTTTATCTGATGACACATCCGTCGCTGCCGGTAAAAACCGTGAAGGAACTCACCGCGCTGGCGCAAGCGCGGCCGGGGCAGCTCAACTACGGCACATCAGGCATGGGCACGCCGCCGCACATGGCCGCCGAGATGTACAAAAGCATGTCCGGTTTGAACATCGTGCATGTGCCGTACAAAACTGTCGCCGCCGCGGTCACCGATCACATCGCAGGACAAGTACAAGTGTCGTTTCAATATGGCCCCTCAAGCCTGCCGGTGGTGCGCGCGGGCCGGCTGCGCGGGTTGGCCGTCAGCAGCCTGAAGCGCTCGCGCTTCGCGCCCGAACTGCCGACGATGGATGAATCCGGCGTGACAGGCTACGAAATCATCGGCTGGAACGGCATCCACGTGCCTTTGAAAACGCCGGCGGAGCTCATCAACAAGCTCAACACCGATTTGCGGCAAGCACTGCAATCGCCCGACGTGCAGGAGCGCCTGACCGCCGCCAGTCTCGACATCCACGGCACCACGCGCGCGGAGTTCGAGGCCTTCGTCAACAAGGATCGCGCGCGCTGGGCCAAAGTGGTAAAAGATGCTGGAATTACACCGGAGTGATGTCATGCTGAATCTTGCCGTTTTCTTCTGCGCCGCACCTCACGGAAAAAGCGCAACACTATCCTTGTCGCTCCCGCGCAGGCGGGAACCCACAACACCGTGCCACCGGGCGCAACGCATGGGTTCCCGCCTGCGCGGCAACGACGGTGTGGGTGTGTTGTTGTTGGCGGCGCTGGTCGTATGGGGATGTTCGCATGCCAACGCGCAGCCCGCTTCGACAGCACAACCCTACCCCACCAAACCCATCCGCCTGCTCACCGCCGAAGTCGGCGGCGGCAGCGATTTCACCGCGCGCCTCATATCGCATCGCCTCACCGAAAGCCTCGGCCAGCAGATCGTGGTCGACAACCGCACCGGCGGCGTGATCATCGGCGACATCGCCTCCAAGGCGCAGGCCGACGGCTACACGCTGATGCTCTACAGCAGCAGCCTGTGGCTGATGCCTTATATGCGCACGCAGGTGCCCTATCGCATGGATCAGTTCGCGCCGGTGATTTACATCTCCGCCTCGCCGCTGATACTGGTGGTGCATCCGTCGGTGGCGGCAAAATCGGTCGAGGAGCTGATCGCGCTGGCCAAAGCCAAACCGGGCGATCTGAATTACGCCTCCGGGCCGCTGGGCGCGGCGCCGCATCTGGCGGGCGAGCTCTTCAAATACATGGCGGGCCTGAACATCGTGCATATCCCGTTCAAGGGCGTCGGCCTCGCGGTGAATGACGTGATTGCGGGCCGCGTGCAAATCATGTTCACCTCGGTGGGCGGCGCCATTCCGCAAATCAAGGCCGGTCGGCTGCGCGCGCTCGCAGTCACCACGGCGAAGCCATCGCCTTTGCTGCCGGGCCTGCCCACCGTCGCATCGGCGGGCTTGCCCGGCTTCGAAAGCGTGTCCACCAACGGTCTGTTCACGCGCACCAACACCCCGCCCGCCGTGATCGAACGCCTCAATCGCGAAACCAATAACGTCATCGCGCGCCCCGATGTCCGCGAAAAATTTCTCGGCGTCGGCATGGAGTTGATCGGCGGCACGCC
>JANPOH010000496.1:0-7055 GCA_031427895.1 Betaproteobacteria bacterium | reverse complement strand
CGCGCTGCCAAGCTGAAATTAACCAAGAGCGCCTCCGCGACAGATAAACCTTGTTGGACTAAACCGCCTGCGCGGTCGTTGCGATAGGGGATTTGTTTTCTTCGCCTACCTGATGCAGTAAATTGTGGCACATATCATGGCGTATTTGCACGCGCATTGAGAAACGCCATGCCTGTCGGCGCGCTGAATTGCCCGATTGAGGCATGTTCCTGTGCGACCGCCCGGATGGCAACCGCCACCGCCGCACAGCAGCCACGCCACCGCCTGCCGATTACTGAAAGGCATCGCCTTGATCCGTGGTACGTTGGCCTTTTCTGAAGGTGGGTCACAGCGGCCCCCGACACGCAATCTGCTGCATACCCGCATGGGGCGCGGGCAGCCTCGGCAGTCCAGCCAACGTCTGCACCACCCCAAGTCGCCCCATCTTGCAACGCGGGCAGCACAGCACCTCCACACGCGCCACCCGGCGCATAAAGTCTGCCGCCGATTCCAGCGCTTTGGCTTCTGCGGTCGGCATTCCCAACGTCTGCCGAGCCTGCAGATTGGGCGCCATCACCGCAGAATTGAATTACCCGCTTCGCTGGCACTCCGATGACCGTCTGACCAGCAGCAGCAGGCACTGGTGGCAAAATTTATGTACTTGCCAAAACATCCGCAGCAGTCGCTCAAAAGCAAGGGATTTTCGCTAGCTGTGCGTCCGCAACTGGCCGATAGCAGGCGCCAGCGACATACATTCACAACCCAATTCACAAACAGCCCCGTGTTCGTAAGTCACATCCGATGCGAGCCAATACAGAAAATCGCCAAGCCAGACGCGCTACTCCACCGTCAACTTCAAAGCCCGCACCACTTTGCCCCGGCGCTGAATTTCAGCTTCGATAATCCGCGCAAATTCCTCTGGCGTGCTTAACGCGATTTCGCCGCCGCCGTTTTCGGTGCCGACGATGCCGTTGGCGCCCGCGCGATTGTTCACCACGATTGGGCGCTTGAAGGATTCGGACATGCGCGCCGCAAGGTGGCGCGCGATCACGTCGGTGCCGCCGCCCGGCGCGAACGGCACCACCATGCGTATTGGTTTTGCGGGGTAGGTCAGCCCAGCACTGGCCGCGGCCGGCTGTGCGGGCGACCCGTTGGCGGCGGCGCAACCGACGACGGCCGCGAATGCTGCCGTGCCTGCGTGCATGGTTACATAACTATCTGTTTTTATTGAACTTTATTCAATCTTAAAGCCGCTGGTTTTGACCACTTTAGCCCAGCGGTCTTTTTCTGCCACCAGCCATTTGCCCATGTCCTGCGGCGACATCGGCAGCGGCACGGTGCCGTGCGAAGCGAGTTTTTCCTTGAATTCGGTGGTGCCGATGATGCGGTTTACTTCGGCATTGACCTTGGCGACGACGTCCGCGGGCAACTTGGCCGGGCCGATGATGCCCTGATACGAGCCGGTGACGAAGTCCTCAAGCCCCGGGGTTTCGCTCACGGTGGGCACGTTGGGCAGATTGGCGTCGCGTTTTTCGCTGGATACCGCGATCAGTTTCAGCCGCCCGCTGCGTACATGCGGCATGGTTTGCAGCATGCCCATGAACAGCAGATCGCCTTCGCCGGTGGCGACGGTCATGATGGATGCCTGCCCGCCTTTGGTCGGCACATACACCCACTTCACGCCCGTGCGCTGCTCCAGCGACAGGCCCGCCAGATGCACCGCCGCGCCCAGGCCCACCGGCATGTTGAGTTTGCCGGGGTTGGCGCGGGCGAGCGCGATCAATTCCTTGACGGTTTTCACCGGCACGCTCGGATGCACCGTGAGCAAATGCGCGGAGTACGACACCATCGCCATCGGCGTCAGATCGCGGATGATGTCAAACGGCAGCTTGCTGTACATGCTGGGGCTGATGGCGAGGTTGCCCAGATCGTTGAGCACCAGAGTGTAGCCGTCGGCGGGCGCGCGCGCGGTCATGTCCATGGCGATGTTGCCGTTGGCGCCGACGCGGTTATCGACAAGGAGTTGCGGCCCCCAAGTCTTGGTCAGTTCAGGGCCGATCATGCGCGCGAGAATGTCGGACGTGCCGCCCGCCGGGTAGGGGATCAACATGCGTATCGGTTTGGCGGGCCAAGCCTGCGCCGAGCCTGTCGCGGCGGGTTGGGCCGTGACGGATAGCGGCAACGCGGCGCACAGGAAGGTGACAATTCGGGTGAGGTTATGCATGGGAATACCTTTCGATTCAGGTTGATTTTTTTCAAGTGTAGCCGCGTCGCGCGGCGCTGTCGAATACGCATGTGAGCGCGAGCGCCGGCGCGGCGCCGGGCAGCCACTTTTCCACCAGCGCCTTGAGTTTGCCGAGTTCGGCGGGTTTGATGAGTACATCGTCCATGCCCGCTGCCCGGCACTGCGCCCCGGCGCGCGCCGCCTCGATTTCGGCGCGTTCGGCCAATGGCTCTTTGTCTCCGGTAATGATGTAGCCGCGCGTAATCGATTCAATCCGTGCCGCGCAGCATTTTCCACGATACGGCAGTCAGCATCACCGCCCCCAGCATGGCGGCGAGGAAGGTGACGAGCAGTTTGTTTTCGAATTTCAGGGAGGGGGGGCATACGGCATGCTTTTTTTTGAAGGCGCCGAGGGCGACGCGATAACCCGATAACCAATCCGCAGCATTGCACCGCTAAGGGCAATCGAGTGCAGTCCTATCCTCGGGCGCTGTCGAACGACATGCGATATGCTACGCATCTCTCATGAAGCCCCTTGTATTCAACCTGCTGCGTTTGCTCGCCGGCGGCGAATTCCGTTCCGGCGCGGTGCTGGCGCAGGCCGCGGGCGTGTCGCGCGCGAGCGTGTGGAACGCGGTGCAGGCGATTAAGGCCGAGGGGCTCGATGTGTTCAGCGTGCGCGGGCGCGGCTACCGGCTGGCGCAACCGCTGTCGATGCTGGATACGGCGCGCATCGCGCAATGGCTGGGCGAGGCCGCGCCGTTTACGCTGGAGCTGGTTGATGAAACGGATTCCACCAACACGCTGTTGCTGGAGCGCGTGCGTGCCCGCGTGCCGGATGTGCCGCATGCGAGCGTGATTGCGGCGGAGCGGCAGCGCGCGGGCCGCGGCCGCATGAACCGGCCATGGCATGGCGCCATCGGCGGCGCGCTGACTTTCTCGGTGTTGTGGCGGTTTTCGCAGGGGGCGGCGACGCTGGCGGGCTTGAGCCTGGCCGTGGGGCTGGCGGTGGTGCGCGCGCTCGAAACATCCGGCCTTGGCGACATGAGCGGGGTGGGTCTGAAATGGCCCAACGATGTGCTGTGGCGCGGGCGCAAGATCGCCGGCATTCTGATTGAAATGCAGGGTGATGCGCTGGGGCCGAGCGCGGTGGTGATCGGCGTGGGCGTCAATGTGCGCCTGCCCGCCGCGGCTGTTGCGCGCATCGATCAGCCCGCCGCTGATCTTGAAACGCTGACCGGACATGCGGTGGATCGCAACGCTTTGCTGGCGGCGCTGCTGAATGAATTGAACCGCGTGCTGCTCGAATTTGAACGCCATGGATTTCAGCCGTTTCGCGAAGACTGGCAGCGCCGCCATGTGCATCAAGGCGCGCATGTGCGGCTCACGCTGCCGGGCGGCGCGAGCGAAGCGGGCGTGGCGCGCGGCGTCGGCGCGGACGGTTCGCTGTTGCTGGAAACCGCGCGCGGCGTGCGGCCGTTTCACAGCGGCGATGTGCGTTTGCGCGCGGCGGGAAAAACCCTGTGAATACCCTCGTGATCGATGCCGGCAACAGCCGCATCAAATGGGGTTTGGCCGACGACGGCGGCTGGCTGCGGCGCGGGTGGCTGGCCACGGCGGACGCCGCCGGTATCGGCGAGGCATTGCAGGAATTGTCCGTTCCCGAGCGCATCGTCGTGTCCAACGTCGCGGGCGAGCGCGTGCGCGATTGCATCGCAAATGCACTCGCCGGTTACGGCGTCGCTCCGGTGTGGGTGCGCGGCCGCGATCAACAATGCGGTGTGCGTAGCGGTTACGCCGATCCGGCGCAGTTGGGCGCCGACCGCTGGGCGGGCCTGATCGGGGCGTGGAAGCTGCACGACCGGCAGGGCCGCGCGTGTGTGGTGGTGAATGCCGGCACCACCATGACGGTGGATGCGTTGTCGGGCGATGGCGTGTTTTTGGGCGGTGTGATCGTGCCAGGGCTGGATCTGATGCGCCAGTCGCTCGACAGCGGTACCGCGCAACTTTCGATGCGGCAGGGCGCGTTTTATTATTTTCCCGATAACACGGCGGATGCGATCATGAGCGGCGCGATCAATGCGCTCGCCGGCGCCATCGACCGTATGCGCGGGTATATGGAAGAAACCGGCCAGGGTGCGCCGCTGGTGGTGCTGTCCGGCGGCGCCGCGGCGTTGATTCAGCCCCGCCTTAACGTCAGCGTTGCGCTGGTGGATAATCTGGTGCTCGAAGGTCTGCTTGAAATCGCCGGACAACAAGAATAATCCAATTCATCGGTTTTTATGCGCGCCCTTTTCCTGCTGATCGTGTTGGCCAATAGCGCTTTTTTTGCGTGGGATCGATACCTGCGCGCGCCCGTGGATGCGCGGGAGCATAGCCGCCAGGTGCAGATCACGCCGGAGAAAATACGCCTGATCAAAGAGGCCGCCTCGCCTGCCGCTGCGGCAAATTCGGCGGCAACCGGCGCGGCCTGCATGGAATGGGGCGCGTTCGCGGGCGCGGCGGTCGCGCGCGCGGATGCCGCGATGGCGGAGCTGGCGTTGGCGCCGGAACAGGTCAAGCGCGTGGTGGTGGATGCGAGCGGCTACTGGGTTTACATCCCGCCGCGCAAATCCAGAAACGAGGCCGAAAAAGCGGGCCGCGCGCTGAAAGAATTCGGCGTCACGGAATACGTCGTGGTGCAGGACCAGACCTCGGCACGCAACGCGATTTCACTCGGCTTGTTTCGCAGCGATGAGGCCGCGCAGGCGTTTCTGAAGTCATTGCAAAAGCGCGGCCTGACCGAGGCGGTGGCGGAAAAGCGCGAAAACTTTTTGAAGCAGGTGGTGTTCTACGTGCGCGAGCCGAGCGAAGCGACGGTGGCGAAACTGGCGGCGATACGCGCCACCCTGCCCGCCAGCGAGATACGCGCCGTGCCCTGCCCGCCGCTGTGATGAAAATAGTGTAAGTATCTGTTTTTAAACATTATTTATTGCTGTTTCGGATGGCCGTCAGCAGCGCGGTGGTGGATTTCTGATGCAGAAACGGGATCGACAGCACGGCGCCGCTCCAGCCGCGCACGTCATCCGCGCCGACGATGGCGCTTGCGCTCCAGTCGCCGCCTTTGACCAGCACATCCGGGCGTAGCAGGCGTATCAAGGCAAGCGGCGTGTCGTCGTCGAACCAGGTGACGGCGCCCACCGCGTCGAGCGCCGCGATCACCGCCGCGCGGTCTTCCAGCCGGTTGATCGGACGATCATCGCCTTTGCCCAGGCGGCGTGTCGAGGCGTCGCTGTTGAGTGCGACGACGAGGCTTGCGCCCTGCGCGCGCGCCTGCGCGAGATACGTTACGTGGCCGCGATGCAGCACGTCAAACACGCCATTGGTGAACACCAGCGGGCGCGGCAGTTCGCGCGCGATGGTTGCAATGCGCGCGGGGTGGTGTATTTTTTGCTCGAACGAGGGCGGCGGGTAATCCACGCGGTTCAATTGCTGTCTTGCGTGCCTGGCGCGCGCGGCTCAGTCGAGATACTCAAACAGCCGCACCACTTTTTGCGCGCCGCTGGTGGTGCGCGCCAATTCGGTGGCGGCGTCGGCTTCGGCGCGCTTGACCATCCCCATCAGGTAGACGATGCTGTTTTCCGTTACCACTTTGACATGCACGGCGCTGAATTTCTGACCATCGACAAAGCGCGCCTTGACCTTGGTGGTGATGTAGGAATCGTTCGAGCGCACGGTGAGCGAGCTGTTGCCGGAGACTTGCAGTTCGTTGAACACGCCGCGTACGTTTTCGACGCCGCGTGCGATGCGCTCGGCCTCTTCGCGCGAGGCGGCGTTGGGCACTTCGCCCGTCAACAGCGCCAACCGGTTGTAGCTGGTGACGTTGATGTGCGCGGTACGCAGTTTGTCGTCGATGCGGCTGGAGGCTCTGAGTTCAATGCCCTGATCTTCGGTCATGGTGCCCACGGTGCGCCGGTCTTCGGCCATCAGCACGCCGCCGACGGCCGCGCCGCCGACTGCCGCCACCACGCATCCACCCAGCAGCGGCAGCGCCGCCAAGGTCAACAAGGTCAACAAGCCGATAAGTTTTTGCATCAATCCACCCCCAGTAAAAGACAGTCGATGGCGTCGCACAGACAATGCAGCGTGAGCAGATGCACCTCCTGGATGCGTGCCGTGCTTTGCGCAGGTACGCAGATATGGACGTCTTTTCCGGCCATGAGTTCCCCGATCGCGCCGCCGTCGCGGCCGGTGAGCGCCACCACGTGCAGGGAGCATTCATGCGCGGCGTTGATGGCCGCAATCACATTTTTGGAATTGCCGCTGGTTGATATCGCCAGCAGCACATCGCCGGCGCGCCCCAGTGCGCGCACCTGCTTGGAGAAAATCTGCTCGAAATCGTAGTCGTTGGCGATGGACGTCAACGTCGAGCTATCGGTGGTCAGCGCAAGCCCGGCGAGGCCGGGGCGCTCTTTTTCAAAGCGGTTTAACAGCTCTGCCGAAAAATGCTGCGCGTCGGCCGCCGAGCCGCCGTTGCCGCATGCGAGTATTTTGCCGTCGGCCTTGAGGCAATCAACCATCAGTTGCCCGGCTTCGGCTATCGGGCCGGCGAGCGCGTCCATGCACTCCAGCTTCAGGTGCGCGCTTTCCGAGAATATTTCGCTGATCCGGCTTACCAGGTCCATGGCGCTATTTTGCGCCGTTGTTGCGGATTTGTACAGAGCGGGCGAAAGTGTGATGTTTTTCCGGTTTACGCCGCGCTAAACGCATCCTGTATCCACTCCACCGGGCCGTTGTCACCGGTCAGCAGCACGGCGTCAAAACGGCACGGCGGCGTGCGGCTCAAAGCGGCGAGATACTGCAAGGCGGTGCG
>JANPOH010000495.1:0-4914 GCA_031427895.1 Betaproteobacteria bacterium | reverse complement strand
AATGTGAAACGCATGGCGGTATTGCGCCCAAAGTGCGCCGATTGCGGGTGAAATCGAGTGAAAAGCGGGAATAAGCAGGCACTAATTATTCATAAGGCATAAATCGTCGAAAAATGCGCGATTCAAAATCGTCGCCCCCCCCACTTTCAATTCAAGTCCGACAGGCTGCTAGGGATCATCCCGGCAAACAACGCCGTCGCGCCCCGGTTGTCCTTCTTGACGTGTACGGTCTGATGCACCAGCTCGAACAAGGCCTTGAGATTCTCCGGCTTATTCTCATATTTGAAATCCGCACCGTTCGCGGCAACCGCAATCCCCATCAGCAATCCGAACGCAACCGCACGTTGACGCAAAGTCATGATCACCCCCCTTTCCGTTGTTGTGAATCCCGCCACCACCCAGCGTACACCTCCCTCGTTAACGCGGTTTGATCCCCGCCATCTGCGCGATTTTGCGATAGCGCTCGGCATCGGCGGCCACGAACGCGCGTATTTCCTGCGGTGTGTAGCTCACGATGAGGCTGGTGCGCGCCGCCTGATACGCACGGCCTTCCGGGCTTTCCATCGCCGCCTTGAATCCGTCATACAGCTTGTTGACGATGACGTCGGGCGTTTCGCTGCGCACAAAAATCGAACTCCACGAATAACTGACGAAATCCGGGAAGCCGCTTTCCTTCATCGTCGGCACGTCGGGCAACACCGGATGACGGGTATCGGCAGTGATGACCAGCGCGCGCATGCGGCCCTCCTTGATTAACTGCGCCGCGCCGCCGGAATCGATCATGCCCGATGCAATTTGACCGCCGATCACATCGGTCATCACCGGCGACGCGCCCTTGTACGGCACCGGCGTAATGGGAAACCCGTTCACCATGCCGAACCAGATACTCAGCAATTCGTAACCCGCCGAGTAATTGCACACGGCCAAAGGCACGCCCGCTTTTTTAGTGGCGGCGGCAAACTCCTTGAGGGTCTTGCTGGGAGAATTCCCACCCACCACAAACGCGGTCGGCGACAGGCCAAACAGAATCACCGGGCGAAACTCCCTGGCCGGATCGTAGGGCAGATCCTTCATCACCACCGGATTGACGCCGATGGTTGAGGTGGTGCCGGTGAGCAAGGTGTAGCCGTCGGCCGCCGCGCTCTTCACCGTCTGCACCGCGATGATGCCGCTGCCGCCGGGCCGGTTGTCCACCACCACGCCCTGCCCCCACAGCTTCGACACCCACTCGCCGTAAAAACGCGGATTGGCATCAGCGCCACTACCGGCGGCAAACGGCACCACGATGCGTATCGGCTTGGTCGGGTAGTTTTGCGCCGGCGCGTTGCAGGCAACCACCAGCAATGCGGCGCCGAAAATCGAATACGGAAATTTCGCCATGAGCTACTCCACGTAAGGCCGTCGAGTGGTGACGCGACAATGTGCGCTTGCCCGATCCGGCAGTCAAGCGGCAATAAGACGGATCAGTTCGCCTTGGCTCCGGAAAACTTCACCACTTTCGCCCACTTCACCAGCTCGGCCTTGATGAATGCCGCAAATTCCTCCGGACTGCCGGCGCTGATTTCAAAACCCTGCATCTGCAAATTCTGTTTCACCTCAGGCGACTGCAACGCCTTCACGGTCTGGGCATGAAGACGCCCAATCACCGCGCGCGGCGTGTGCGCGGGCGCGAGCACGCCGTACCAGCCGGTGACCTCGAAACCCTTCAAGCCGCTTTCGGCCACCGTGGGAAATTCCGGCACGAGTTCCGAGCGTTTGAGCGAGGTCACCGCCAGCGCCTTGATGCGCGCGGATTTGATGTGCGGCAGCGCCGGCGTCAGCGTGGAAAACAGCACTTGGATATTGCCGGCGATCACATCCACCAGCGCGGGCGCGCTGCCTTTGTACGGCACATGGGTGATTTTCACGCCGGCCATCATGTTAAAAAGCTCCAGCGCCAGATGTCCCGGACTACCCACGCCGCCGGAACCGCCGAGCAGCGGTTTGCCCGCCGTTTTCGCGGCAGCCATCAGTTGCTCCACCGACGACGCTGGTGCGGCAGGATGCAGCACCAGCACATTCACCGCATCCACCGTTTTCGCAATCGGCGCAAAATCGCGCAGCGTATCGAAAGGCAGCTTGTCGTAGAGCGCGGGGTTGATCGCCAGCGCGCCGTTGGCACCGAACAGCAGCGTGTAACCATCCGGCCGCGCACGCGCCGCGATCTCGGCGGCGATGTTGCCCGCCGCGCCCGCGCGATTGTCGATCACGACGTTGTGACCCAGCAGTTCAGACAACTTGCCCGCGATAGGCCGCGCCGCGGAATCGAGCGCGCTGCCGGCGGGGAAACCGACCAGGAGACGCAGCGGTTTTTCGGGATAACGCGGCTGCGCGTGCGCATAGGCAGCGCACAGCGCCATCGGTAGAATTCGTATAAAAATATTGTTTATAAACATATACTTACGTTATTAACGCCCTACGCCGGCATCGCATCGATGTGTGCCGGATCAGGCGTCAGTTCGCCACGATCGATGCGCCGCACGAGTTCGGTCACCCGCGCATGTGTCGGCGCGGGCACGCCTGTCTGCGCACCTTTTCCCGCCACCAACCCATTGGTGAAATCAATTTCCGTACGCCGCCCGGCCACCACATCACGCCCCACCGATGAGCGCGACGGCGCGGTGAGTGTGTTCATCCACGCCGCAAGTCCGTTCTCGACGCGCTTTTTTGCCGCCGCGTCGCCCGCGTTGGCGTTGAGCCAATCGTCGGGTGCTACACCCAGCAGCGTGCCGACCTGATACCCCAGCGCGCGTCCCACCGCGATGGCTTCCGCCGCCAGCCGCACGCCGATGCGATGAACTTTTCCGCGCTCGATCAGCACCGCGCGATTGTCCAGCCCGGTGACGCCGAGCAATCCATGCGTGATCGCATTGGTGGCGAGCTTGGTCCAGCGTTCGCCCCACAGATCGGGCGTGACATCGGCGCTGTCCACCGCGCACAACAATCGCGCGAGTTGCGTGGCGCGCGTGGTGGTGCGCCCATGCACTTCGCCCACGCGAAACACCGCATGCCCGCCGCCGCCCGGCTGCTGCGTGCGCGTGATATGGCCGGGCGCGGCCATGTTGACACTGATGCTGCTGGCGATGCAGCCCACGGTTTTATCCCAGCCGACAATGCCCGCGATGCGTTCTTCGTTCATGCCGTTTTGCATCGACACCACGTAGCCGTCGCGCGCGAGGTACGGCGCAATCAGCGCCGCGGTCCACGCGGTGTCATACGATTTGGTGCTGATGATGGCGATGTCCACCGGCTGCTTCACCAAACGCTGCGCGTCGCCGACGTGCAACGCCTGCACCGTCACCGTGTGTTCGCCCTGCGTGCCGGCGAGGCGCAGGCCATGCACGCGCATGGCGTTGACGTGTTCGGGCCATGCATCGATCAGCGTGACGGTTTCGCCTGCAAGCGCGAGTCGTCCGCCGGTGTAGCCGCCGACAGCACCGGCGCCGATGATGGCGATGTGGGGTTGGGTCAACATTTTCACCACGCTATGTCAAAGCACGAAAATCTTTCCCCGTCGTTCCCGCGCAGGCGGGAACCCATAACACAGCGCCACTTGAGGCCACGTATGGATTCCCGCCTGCGCGGGAATGACGGTCCCGGTAAGTTTAACTTGTCGTGAAGTGCTCAGCACAAGCACGATAAAACGTGGCACAGTTCGACTTACCTACCCACAGGAATCGTATGAGAGCCACTGTATTGATGGGCGCACTCGGCGCCGTGATGCTGGCGGGCATTGCCGCCGCGCAACCTGTTTCTGCCAACTACCCCCACAAACCCCTGCGTATCCTCGTCGGCTTTTCGCCCGGCGGCGCATCGGATATCACCACGCGCATCATCGGCCAGAAGCTCGCCGAGGCTTTCGGCCAGCCGGTGGTCACCGACAACCGCGCGGGCGCGAGCGGCGCGATTGCCGCGCGCATCGTGGCGCAGTCCGCGCCCGATGGTTACACGCTGCTCTCCGGCGCCACCAGCATCCTCGCCATTAACCCGGCGATGATGGCGAAGCCCGGCTACGATTCCATCAAGGACTTCACGCCGGTGTCGCAAACGGTGTCGATGCCGCAGTTGCTGGTGGTGCATCCTTCGGTCAAGGCCGCCAACCTGAAAGAGCTGATCGCGCTGGCGAAAGCGCGACCCGGCGAACTGAATTATTCATCGTCGGGGCCGGGCAGTTCCAGCCACCTTGCGATTGAGTTGCTGAAGGTGATGACCGGCATCAACCTCGTGCATGTGCCGTTCAAGGGCAGCGGCCAATCGATGCCCGCGCTGCTGGCCGGTCAGGTGCAGATGATTTTTGATCCGATGCCGACGTCGCTGCCGCATGTGAAATCCGGCAAGCTGCGCGCGTTGGCGATTTCCACCGTTAAGCGCTCGCCCGCCGCATCAGACATCCCCACCGCCGCCGAAGCCGGCGTGCCGGGCTTTGAAAGCAGCCTGTGGTACGGCTTGCTGTTGCCGGCGGGCGCGCCCGGCACGCTGGTTGATAAACTCAACAAGGCAACCAACGACGCGCTGCGCGCACCGGATCTCACGGAACGCTTCGCAGCGCTGGGCGCGGAACCTGTCGGCGGCACGGCGCCTGCATTCGGCAAAACCATTTCAGAGGAAATTTCCAAGTGGGCAAGAGTTATCAAGAGCGCGGGCATTCAGGCGGAATGAAACCGCTTTTCAAATCGGTCGTTGCCGCCATCACGGCAATGGGCAGTGCGACACTTTGCGCGCAAACCTACCCAGTCAAACCCGTCAAAATCATGGTCGGCTTCGCCGCCGGGGGTGCCGCCGATATCACCGCGCGCATGCTGGCGCCGAAGTTATCCGAACTGCTGGGCCAGCAGTTCTTTATCGAGAACCGCCCCGGCGCGGGCGGCATGCTGG
>JANPOH010000494.1:0-2884 GCA_031427895.1 Betaproteobacteria bacterium | reverse complement strand
GGGTCGGGTCTTCGCCTTCCCGCTTGAAGGCGAAGGTGCCGGCGGTGTACGGAAAACTGCCGGGCTGAATCGAGCAAACCGGCAGTGGTATTCGTATTGGGCCGACGATTTGAAGCAGGCCGCTTGAGCAACTTCAGACATCAGTTTGAATCGCACCCGTGGAGGGCTGGGTAGATACTGTTTCACCGAAGTTTGATTAAAATAGCGGGCGCGCTACGGGAATAGACATGAATCACGATGGTCCTGAGTTGTTTTTTCTGGAACAACCCGTCAGCACCGATGTGCTGCTGGAAAAGTACGCCAAGGGCGACGAGCGCGGCATCGATGACGTGCGCCGCCGCGTGGCACGCGCGCTGGCCGCCGTCGAAAAAGACCCGGCGCGTTGGGAAAGCGAATTTTTCACGGCGCTTGCGGCCGGCTTTATCCCCGGCGGACGGGTGAACTCCGCCGCCGGCGCCGGCTTGCAGGCGACGCTCATCAACTGCTTTGTGCAGCCGGTGGGCGACTCGGTGTCGCAAACGGTCGATGGCAAGCCCGGCATCTACGTGGCGTTGCTGGAAGCGGCGGAAACCATGCGCCGCGGCGGCGGTGTGGGTTATGACTTTTCGTCGATCCGCCCCAAGGGCGCTTACGTGCGCGGCACGCATTCGAGCGCCAGCGGCCCGGTGTCGTACATGCGCGTGTTCGACCGCAGTTGCGAGACCGTCGAATCCGCGGGATCGCGGCGCGGCGCGCAGATGGGCATTCTGCGCTGCGATCACCCCGATATCGAGGCGTTCATCCACGCCAAGGACGAAGGCGATCTGCGAAACTTCAATGTCAGCGTGGCGCTCACCGATGCCTTTATGCGCGCGGTCGAAGCCGGCGGCGATTGGGCGCTGGTGCATGCGGCGGCGCCCGGAGGCGACGTGGCGAGGCAGGCACGCCGGCGCGACGACGGCGCATGGGTCTACCGCACCTTGCCCGCGCGTGATCTGTGGCGGCAGATCATGCAGTCCACCTACCACCACGCCGAACCAGGCGTGGTGTTCATCGACCGCATCGCATCGGATAACAATCTGTCGTATTGCGAAGCCATTGAATCAACCAATCCGTGCGGAGAGCAGCCCTTGCCCGCCTACGGCTGCTGCTGTCTGGGCAGCATCAATCTCACGCGCTTTGTGATCGAGCCGTTCTCGCCGCGCTCGCGCTTTGATTTCGAGGCGTTCGCGCGGGTGGTGCGGCCCGCGGTACGCATGCTCGACAACGTGTTGGAAGTGACGGTGTGGCCGCTGCCGCAACAGCAGGCGGAAGCCGCTGCCAAGCGCCGCATCGGCCTCGGCTTTACCGGTCTGGGCGACGCGCTGATCATGCTGAATCTGAAATACGACACACCGCAAGCGCGTGCGATGGGCGCGCGCATCGCGCGACACATGCGCGATACGGCCTACGCCGCATCGGCGGACATCGCGCGGGAAAAAGGCGCGTTCCCGCTGTTTGACGCGAAAGCGTATCTCGCGCCGCCGCGCTTCGCTTCGCGCCTGCCCGCGGCTTTGCAAGCGGAGATTGCGCGCCACGGCCTGCGTAACAGCCACCTGCTCTCTATCGCGCCCACCGGCACCATCTCGCTGGCGTTCGCCGACAATGCCTCGAACGGCATCGAACCGGCGTACGCATGGCGCTACCAGCGCAAGAAGCGCATGCCCGATGACACCCACAAAACCTACGATGTCGAAGATCACGCATGGCGGCTTTTCCGTCACGGCGGCGGCGACACCGAGCATCTGCCGCCGGCATTCGTCACCGCGTTGGAGATTTCAGCGCTCGATCACATGCACATGGTGGCGGCAATCTCGCCGTTCATTGATTCGGCAATCAGTAAAACCGTCAACGTGCCGGAAGATTATCCGTACGAGGCGTTCCGGGATTTGTACATCGAAGCCTGGAAATCCGGCCTCAAGGGCATTGCCACCTATCGTCCCAATGCGGTGCTGGGCAGCGTGCTGTCGATCCCGCCCTCGCAGCCCAACGATATTGACACCACGGACGCCGATCGCCGCATTCAGTTGGATGCCGCGCCACAGCCCGCGCTCGCCAGCCTGCGCTGGCCGGGCAGGCCCGCGCTGCCGACCGGCAATCCGTCGTGGACCTACATGCTCGAATCGCCGTTCGGACGCTTCGCGATTTTTGTCGGACACGTTGAAAACGGCGCGCCCTATCCGTTCGAGGTGTGGGTGAACGGCAACGAGCAGCCGCGCGGCATCGGCGCGGTGGCGAAAACGCTATCGATGGATATGCGCGTGCAGGACGCCCAATGGCTGCGGGTAAAGCTCGACATGCTGGCGCGCGCGGGCGGCGATGCGTTTGAGTGCGCGATGCCGCCGTCCGGTTTGCCCGAGCGCGTGCCGGGCATCGTCGCGGCCTTTGCGCGCATCGTGCGCTATCGCATCGATCAACTGGCGGCGCAAGCCAAAGCCGGCGCAACGGACGATTCGCCCGTGCTCGATGCCCTGTTCGCGAAAAAAGAACCCAAGACCGGTCCCGATGGCACGATGTCGTGGACCGCGGATGTCTACAACCCCAATTCGCGGGACGACTTCGTGCTGATGCTCAAGGAGCTGGCGCTGCCCAACGGCCAGCGCCGTCCGTACTCCGTGTGGCTGGCGGGCGTGTACCCGCGCGCGCTCGACGGCCTGTGCAAACTGCTGTCGCTCGACATGCGCGTGATCGACCCGGCGTGGATCGGCATGAAGCTGCGAAAACTGCTTACCTACGATGAGCCGCTCGGCGACTTCATGGCGCGCGTGCCGGGCGAAACACGGCAGGAAAATTATGCGAGCACGGTCGCCTACGTGGCGCGCCTCATCATTCACCGCTACGCCATGCTTGGCGTGCTCGACGAGCG
>JANPOH010000493.1:0-11289 GCA_031427895.1 Betaproteobacteria bacterium | reverse complement strand
TGCGCTCATAGGGTTATCGCTCCAAAAAACCAGGAAACTCATTGTATTTCAATAGCTTGCCCTAATGGTATTCATTAGAAATTCGTGACTGGATCACGCTCAATACCGCACAAAAAAGCCTAATGGATAATCTCGGTTTAATCATGCAAAGCGACGGTGGCGGCTGTAATGATGCTTGCTTTTAGCGCATTCATGGAATTTCCTTCAGGTTGTTGAAATTTTTCACGGCTGTTGGCGGCAATGGTGCCTGCTGCTCACGATTAACGCCTCGTTCAACAGAGTCAATGACATAACAAACTCAAAATTCGTATCCAATCATTTCAATTTGTACGATTCGACCAGCATCTTGATGTATTCCTTGGCCGTTTTCTGCACTTCAGGCTCCTTGTTATTCTCATATTTGCGCATCAAATCCAGGCTTGTCTTGTCGCGGCGCTGATAGCCTATGTTGCTTAGCGCATTGCCGCGCACGGCACCAGGCAGGGTTTCGTCGTTGGTCAGTTTTTCCATCAAGGCGTAGTTGCGGTCGCATTGTTTTTCCACGGCAGCCTTATCGATGACGCCGCTCATCATTGAAAAACACATCTCGCGCATGGGTGAAACCAGCGTACGATCCTTGAGTTCACCGTTCTTATGGCGCTTTTCGATTTCATCCAGCCAGGCATCGATATATTCACCCCGGCAGCGGTTCATCACGTACGATGCCGCCGCGACAATCTTGTGATCGGCATTGCCCAAATAGCCCTTGGCCCACGGGCAGAAACCGGCCTTTTCTTCCGCCGTACTTTCATACATATTGAGCGGAGCGCCCAGCAGCGCCACCGTCAAATCGGCGGGGCCTTTGCTTGCGCCCGCCTTGACCGCATCGAACACCTGCATGCGGCCGAAGGTCATGAGGTTCTTGTACGCATGCACACGCACCCAGTTGTTTTTGTGGCCATCCACGACCTTCAGCAATGCCGCGTGCTGGCCGCGCAGCGTGGCGATATAGGTCGCGGGCACGGCAAGTTTCACGGCCTGCTGGTCTTCGGCTTTTCCCAACAGCGTCAGCACGCGCTGATAGGCGGCTTCGCTGGCGTTGTCTTTTTTCAGCGGCCTGTCAAAGTAGCTCATGGAACTGTCCAGCAGGCTCAAGGCAGCGGCGGCCAATTTCTCGTCCGTGCCCGACGCCATTTCAGTCAGCGTCTCAAAGGCGTCCTTGGGCTTTTTCTCACGCACAAACTCGTTAAACTTCGACGACTCGTTGTTCTTGCACCCTGTCACATACGCGCCGCGCACGTTCACTTCGCAATTGCTTGCAATGCCAGTCACCTGCGCTTCGATGTCCTTGTTGAGGACAACCTTGGTGGTGACTTTGACCGCCCCTGTATCGGACTTGGCGGCCGGTTTGGCATCCACCTTGCTTTTGTCGCCTGGCGCCCCCTCCTTGGAATTGCAGGCGGTTAGCGCAAGGGCCAACACAAACATCATTAACACACTGGATTTACGTGACATGCGACCTCTCGAAATTTTATTTAACTAATTGATTTTATTGATATTTTTTATAGACAAGATTGCCCCGCAGTTACGACCGCTACACACCAATTCGTTGCAGCGATACGCCTATTGTGCAAAAGGATTGCAAACACTCAGGCTGGCTTTGCCAAAGGCGCCGACGTCACACGCTGGGCACGGAATTTTTTAATCAGGTACATGACGCCATACACCGCGCCACCTGCTACCAGCAGCAGCGCCGCGCCCAGCAGCGGACGGTAAAAAATCCACGCTACCGCGATGGTGACGAACGACATCACGCCCGCCAGCAAAAAGGCAATGAAGCCGGTGCCCGCGCCGACAATGTCACCCAGAATAGGCAGCACGCTGACGAGCACAGCAAGCGGCTTTAAGATCATGCCGATGCCCATCGCCATCAGCATGAAGCCCACGCCGCGCAGGATCCAGGTCATGGTGGCGTTCGATTGCTCGGCGCTGGCAAACATGTCGTCGGCGCTGGCAATGCCCTTGCGCTGCAAGTCAACGGTTGAACCCGCTTTGGCGCGATAAGGCTCGAATGACGCGCCCAACTGCTTGGCAACGATAGTGATATCGTTTTCGCCCACCTTGGTGAAGGTGATGCGCAAGTCGCCGACGTGCGGCTGCTCCGGGTTTTGGCCCGCATACAATCCACCCGCGTGTTCGCGCAACGGGCGCGAGGTGTCCGAGTTCGATAACGGCGCGGCGGCAGTGACAGGTTCGTCGCCCGAAATACGGCCCGCTTGTGAAGGCGTCAGGGTGTAGGCGCCGAGCGTGACCTTGCCTGCCGTCCATTGTTCGGTTTTGTAGGGCATGCTGCCCGGATTGCGATGCCCCTGCTGCTGTTTGAACTTGGACGACTCGATCGGGGATTCAGACCATTCCTTGGCGTAGGTATAGGTGGTGACAGTTTCCGTGCTGCCGCCGGCTTTGTCTTTCTTTTCACTCTTGGCGGTTTCTTTCCATTGATACATTTCGACCTTGCGCTTTAAGCTCAACGCATTGGCCGACACCCCCAATACCGGATCACTCACGGTGTCAGCGGTTTTAGCGCGCCCGGTCATATGCACCAACTTGCCTTCGTTGGCCGCATTGAGCGTGTCCGACGGCGCGGTCACCACCGCGCCGCGGCCTTCGTCCAGCGACTTGGCGGTTTTTACGGCGCGCCCCTCGTTCCAGAACAGCAGCGGAAACGCCCCGGCCACCATCACCAGCCCGATCAGCACGCCTTTGATCGCGCCGCCGAGCTTGGACAACCAGCCCTGCGAGGATGATTCGCTGTAGGAATCGTCGCTAGACGATACGGAATTGCTATCGCTATCGCTATCGCTATTGTCTGCCATGGTGGCTCCCTGTGATATGGAAAAACTGACTTACTTCCGACCGATGGCGCCGTTGTGAATCACCAGCGTGTCGTTGCCATTGCCGGTGGCGCTGGCATTGGTACTCTTCAATGTGACAGTGCAAGGCCCTTTGCCGACGCCGCGCGTGGTGTTGGGGCCGATGCTGGCGTGCGAGGTGCTCGCGCACTTGATAATGATGTCATGCGCCTTGCTGTCGCGATTGGTGAGACTGACATCCGCGTAAGCGGCAACCGGAAAAAACAGCGCCGCGCCCAGCATTGATAATCTGCTGCCACTCATATCGTGCCTCCGTCGTGAACCTGCTTGAATTCATGGACACCGAAAACAGGCCGCGCCGCGGGCGTTCGGCCTGAACCGGCTGATTATTTCTTCTTGTCATCCGACCGCTTGGATTCCATGCAGGCGCGATAGGTTTTTGCATCGCTACGGCATGCCTTATGCGCCGCCACTTCGGCTTCGCAACGCGCTTTGTTCTCGGATTTGGCGCAGTCGCGCGGCACTTCATCGCGCTGGCAAATACGCTTCGCGTCGCCGTCGAGCTTGCCGCACTTGGCGTCGGCCTTGTTGCGCGCCTCGCACTGCGCTTTATTCTCCGCGGGCGCTTTGGCGCAATCGCGCGGCTGTCCTTCGCGCCTCTGCCCCTCGCTCTGCTGTGCGAATGCGGCACTCGACGCGGCCATGATGAGTGCGCCGCCAGCGACGGCCAGACTGGTTTGGATCAGCTTCAAGTAGCGTGACATGATATTTCTCCGTTGATGAATGTCTCAACGCACACCTGTGTGCATGACTACGAGTGTAGGGAGTGGCCCTGGAAATGACCAGTGACTAAAGTCATTGCGGTCAAGCTGGTAATATTGCCAACCGCATTTCTGTGTGCAGCACATGCAGCAAATCATCCGACTTAACAGGCTTGTAAAGTACGGTCAGGCCGCTGCGCTTTGCCTGTAACACCCGCTCGGGCGCGGTGTCGCCGGTGATGAGCAGCACCGGCAGCGATTGCCCCAGCAGGGCGCGCAGTTGCGTGGCCAGCTCGATGCCGTTTTCGCCGTTACGCAGGCGAAAATCCGTGATCAGCGCATCAACCGGCTGGTGTTGCCGCCGCGCGATCATCAATGCCTGTTCCATGCCGTCGGCGACCTCTACCTGCATGCCATGCATGCCAAGGGCCTCGCGCATGCTCTCGCGTATGCTCTGTTCGTCATCCACCACCAGCACCCGCTTGCCCACCAACGCGCCCGGCGGCGCGCGGTCCCGCGCCGCCGCGGCCGGCGGCAGCGCGCTCACCTGCGCGGATGCGCTGGGCAACGAAAAGCGAAACACCGAGCCGCGTCCCGTGCGCGATTGCACTTGCACCCCGGCGCCGAGCAGGCGCGCGAGCCGCTGCACGATGGCGAGCCCCATGCCCAGGCCCTTCGAGCGATCCCGCTCGAGGTTGCCCACTTGATAGAACTCCTCGAAGATACGCGGCCATTCTTCCCGCGCCATGCCGCGGCCCGTGTCCCACACCTCGATGCTGACCGCGCCCGCGCGCCTGCGCGCGAGCACCGCGATGCCGCCCTCGCGGGTAAATTTCAGCGCGTTGTGTACCAGGTTGCCGATGATGCGCTGGACAATCGCGGCATCGCCGTGTACCCATTTCCCTCCGGGCTTAAAGCGCAGCGCGAGATTGCGTGCCTGCGCTTCCTGGATGAATGTCGCTTCCACGTGCCGGAACACGTGCGCGAGCGCCACCGGCCGCGGCTCGGCCACGACCGCGCCCGCATCCAGCCGCGATACGTCCAGCATCGCGCTGAATGATGTTTCCAGCGCATCCACGCACTGCAACATATTGCGTGCCAGCGTCTCCTCGGGCGTCGCCTGAAGGCGCGTCAGGAGGGCGGCGCCGAACAAGCCCAATGAATGCAGGGGTTGCCGCAGATCGTGGCTGGCCGAGGCAAAAAAACGGGTTTTTTCCGCGCTGGCGCGCTCGACGATTTCCACCTGCTGCGCGAGCCTCTCCGACAGGGCTTCAATCTCATAACGCGCGCGCAACGCCTCGGTGAGCAAACGGTTCTGCTGTAGGCCGAATTTCAGACTGACATACATATACGCCAGCGTACACAATGCCAGGTACAGGTGCAGCACATCGCCCCGCCACAGCATCGCCGCGGCAAGCCCCGCCAACAAAGGCACGGTAAATGAAAACAACGCCCTTCGATACGGCGCCAGCGCGGCCATGCCGCCCGATACCATGCCCAGCAACAGCATCATCATCAACGTGGTCAGCGGCAGGTTTCCCGCCGGGAAAAACAGCCAGGGCGCCAAACCCCAGACCGCCCCATTCACGGCCAGCGCGTTGCTGTAGCGCCCCGCCGCTGACACCGGGTCGCGCAACGCGGGCGGGGTTTTGCGGTAGCGCACATGAAACGCAAACCGCCATGCCTGCACGCCGTGAATCAGCGCGGCCCATACCAGAACACCCGGCTGGCGTAACTGATAATAAAAAATAGCCCACATCCCGGCCGCGACCAGAAAAGCGAACACCGAAGCAATAATCCCCGTGCCCAATAAGGATTCGGCCTGGTCCTGGCGCACGCGCGCATCATAGGCGTGCGCGCCATGCACTGGCGTGGCCGCCGCCTCCCCTGCCGCCGCGCGTTGATTCATCGGAACAGACTAATCAAGTGCGCGCGTGAATTAACATCAAACGCGAGCAAAATCGACGATACGGTATTTTTGACGGTACCCAACGCCAGATGGCATTCAACCGCGACCTCCTGATTGTTCATCCCGGCCAGCAGCAATTGCAATACCTTCAGTTGCGTGGCGTTGAGCGTTTCCGTGACGCGCCCGCCCGCGCCTCGGGCGAGCCGGTTTGGCAAACATGACACGGCAGCTTCCGCGCCGGGAGGTGTAAGCGCCAGCAACGCTTCGATCAAACGCACCGTGGCGGTCGCCGCGCCGGACTTGGGCACCAGACCCAGCGCCCCCATGGCAAGCGCCTGGCGCACCACAAACTGATCTTCCGTGGCGGAAAAAATCGCCACTTTCGCCTGCGGAAATTCGCTCTGGAAGTCATGCAGGCTTTGCAGGCCTTTACTATCGGGCAAATTCAGATCTAGCAGCACCAGGGCAATATCCTCATGCCGGCGGTAGGTGTCCAGGGCATCGCTCAAGGTATTGGATTCAAGCCACGCCAGCGTCAGTGCGCTGGATTGCGCGGCGGCAAATTTAAGACCGACCCGCATCATCTCGTGGTCATCCACAATCTGTATTTTGTAACTGGGGACCGGCATGATGTGAGCTCCAGAGGGCATGGCACTACCTTAATCATACGCCGCGCGTTTTTGCCGTGTCTGTCCGCGAGCGATATGGCGCGGCACGGTCAGGCCGGTGACTTGGCCTGCAGGATATCCATACCCATCGCCGCCTTGATCGAACGCAGATCAACGTCCACCTGCCAGCGCTGGCAATACAGGGCATCCAGATCAAGCGGCGTAACAGCGCGTGCATCGGTGAGCATGGGCGCCCGGTGCGGCCAGCAGCAACGCGCCCCAGTACCGCAGCCCCGATAGGCACTGCGCCGAGGGTCATTTTCATACTATTTTCCGTAGTTTCCGCCGGAACCATTCACACACACTCCGAAATTAACCGTAACTATTTGTTTTTACCATTTTTTTCATGTCACCGTGATACGCATCGGCGCGCATGAGTAGCGAATATATAAATGCGGCGTCGCTGTCGCTATTGTCCTTTAGGACAACTTGCTAACATGTCGGGGAAATATCACAGTTCACCTAGCGCCATCATCCATGCCCGCCGCCGACACAAAACCTCTTTTACTGATCGTGGACGACCATCCCATATACCGCTACGGACTGGCGCGCGCGCTGGCCGGGCGCTTCGATCTCATCGAAGCCAACAGCCTGGGCGAGGCGCTCGGCGCGCTGCGCGGCAATGCGCGCGTCGCGCTCGCACTGGTCGATCTGCGGCTGCCCGATACGCACGGTATGGAAGCCCTGCACGCGCTGACGCGCGAATGCGGCGACGTGCCGCGCGTGGACATTACCGGCGACGACGATCCGGCGCTGCCCGCGCGCGCACGCGCCGCGGGGGCAAGCGGCTTTCTGCACAAGTCTCTCACCGTGGATTTCGTCGCCGCGGCGCTGCTGCGCGTACTCGACGGCGGCACCGCTTTCGCGGCCGCCCCCGCCACTGCCGCCGCCGCGCCCGGCGCTTCGCCGGACCTGTCGCTGCGCGAACTGGAGGTGCTGGCGATGGTGGAGCGCGGCATGACCAACAAGCAAATCGCCTCGCGGCTTGCCATCACCGAGCGCACCGTCAAGGCGCATATAGCCGCCGCCGACGGCGCGCGCCTCGCGGCGGAGGAAGCCACGCGCGACAAGGCGCGGTTTCTCGCCGCCAGCCACGACCTGCGCCAGCCGCTGCACGCGTTGGGACTGCTCGTCTCGGCGCTGCGCGATACGCGCCCCGCCGCTTCGCAATTGCCGCTGATCGAGCGCATGGGCGCCGGCGTCGGCGTGCTGGAGCGACTGTTTCACGACCTGCTCGACATGTCGCGGCTCGATTCCGGCGCGGTGAAGGCGAGCCTGCGCGCGGTGACGGCGGGCGAACTCGCCGATGCCGCGCGCGCGTCGTTCGAGGCGAGCGCAATCTGCGCTTCGCGGTGCTGGGCGATCTGGACACCGCGGTGCTGACCGACCCCCTGCTCGCGGGGCGCATCATCGGCAATCTGCTCGCCAACGCCATACACCATACCGAAGCGGGAACGGTGGCGCTGGTGTTTCGCCGCGCGGGCGACCGCGCGTTGCGCGTTGAATTGCGCGATTCGGGCATCGGCATCGCGTCCGATCAGCACGCACTGATCTTCAGCGACTATTACCAGATCGGAAACCCTGCGCGCCGTCTTGCCGCGCTGCTCGACTGTTCGATCGCGGTGCGCTCGGCGCCGGGACGCGGCTCGACCTTCTCTTTCACCATGCCGCTCGCAGCAAGCGGCGCGACGGCCGCCGCGCTCACCACGCCGCCGCAAGACACCAACCCGCTCGTCGGCAAGCGCATCGCAATTATCGAGAACGATGAACTGGTGTGTGAGGCCATGCGCACGCTGCTCGGCGCCTGGGGCGCGACCGCGATCACCGCGCCCGGCAGCACGGCCCTGTTGCAAGCACTGACGCCTGGCGACGCCCCGGACGCGCTACTGTCGGACTGGATGATTTCGGCTAATGAAACGGGCACGCAAGCCATCACGCGCGTGCGCGAACGCTATCCCGGCTTGCCGGCGGCGCGAACAGGCGCGCGAGCTCGAACTGCCGCTGCTGGTCAAGCCGGTACAGGCCGCGCGCGATGCTGGGCACGCTGCTCGCGCGGCGGGAAACGGATACACGGAATTAGCCCGAGTTCACCTACTCGCAGGAATCAAACAGGGCGAGTCACAATTAGAATAATGGGGTCTTGCTTGAATTATTGATCTTTCCATATTTCACGACAAAATCCCCCGCCTGCGCCCCCCCTCGCTGCGCTCTCCCCAGCCCTTCTGCTTCGCTTCAAGTATTCCCTTGTCCCGAGGGGCTAATCTATGCACACATCTCCCGTAGCCCGGAGGGAGAAGGGAGATTTCTTCCCTCTCCCGGAGGCTGAGGGACCGAGGGTGAGGGAAACTGGGAGAGCCGAAAGCACTGTCACGATTTATGGAAAGATCAATAAATCGAGAATAATGCAAGAAAAACACGCTCGTGACCTGCTGTCAGCAAGCGCTATCCACGCGACGCTTGAACTCGCAATGCAGTGTTAATTCAAGCATATCGATCTCGGAGATGGCGAGCTCCACCACGGCATCCGGCGGCAAATCAGGCACTGACGGCACGCGCGCCACCAGCGGCAGTTCGTCAAAACGCAGCAGATTCTCGCGGATCACCGTGGCGGTTGCCGTGGTGCGCGCCTCCTGCGTGAGCCAGCGCAAGCACCAGTAGCGCTCCATGTGGTGTTGGAACTCAGCGTAAGCATCGTGCGCCAGCTCGAAATCACGCATCGCGCCGAGCAGCGCCTCGTCGCGCGCCTTGTACGGCGCCGGCTCGCCGCGCACCGCCGCGATCAACTGCCGCTGATTCACCAGATCCACGTAACGCCGCAACGGCGAACTGGCCCACATGTATTGCGCCACCCCCAGCCCTTCATGCGCGGCGGGCGCGGTGCTCATGCGCACCTTGCCCGCGCTCTGCACGCGGTAAATCGCCGCCACGCCTTTGTCGGCCAGTTCGCGGCCCCAAGTGCTGTTGACATAAATCATCAGCTCCGACACCAGCGTGTCGATGGCTGAACCGCGCACGCGCCGGCCGATTTGTACGCGCTCGCGATCACCGTCTTTGATTACGTTGAAGGTATATTCGGCGCGCTGCTGCTGATCCGGCTTGTCGCCGCGCCGCGCGCGGCCAAGCTGCTTGGCGAACTCCGCCAGCGCCAACAGCTCTTTGGCCTGCGGATGATCGATCACGCCGCTGGCGAGCGTGGTGTCGTTAAACACCGGCTCCAGCGCATCGTGACGCAGATTGCCCGCCATAGGCACGCGCTCCACGCGCGTTTCGGTGCCAGCGATCTCGCCGGTCGAATTGACATCGATGTACAACGACAGTGCCGGGCAATCGCGCCCCGCCGCCAGCGTGTAAACGTCGATCAACGCTTCCGGCAGCATGGTGATCTTGCCCGCCGGATGATAGACGGTGGACAAACGCTCGCGGGCAATCGTCTCCGTGTCGGCGCCCGGCGCCATGCCCAATGCGGGCGCGGCGATATGAATACCGATACGCACCCCGCCCACGGTACGGGGCGCGACGGAAAATGCATCGTCGATTTCCGTGGTCGAGGCATCATCAATGCTGTAGGCCGCCACATCGGCCAGCGGCAAATCCTCGTGTGACGCGGGCGGCTGCGCCGCTGCAACCGGCGCATCGCCACGCGGAAAATACGCAAACAAGAAACGATCAACGTGATAATCATGCGTCGAAGGCAACGCGCCGCAGCGCTCGATCAGGCGCGGCAGCGACACATGCAGCGCCGCGGCGGCCTCGTCCAGCGCCTTGAATTCGATGGTGTTCTTGTCGGGCTTATAGAGCAGCGTCTTGAGTTGCGGCAACAGCGCTTCGGGCATGCGCCCCGCCGACAACTCGTCGATATAGTGCTGCTTTTGCTCGGCCTGCTGGCGCCGCCGCTCCATGCCCGCCAGCGCAGCTTTGAGTGCCGCTTCGGGCGCGGCCTTGTAGCGGCCGCGGCCTTTTTTATAGAAATACATCGGCGAACCGTGCAGGCGCAGCAGCGCCGCCGCGGCTTCGAGCGCGCTCGGCTCATGACCAAAATATTCGCGGGCAAGCGAGGCATATTCAAATTCCGGCTCGCCGCAGCACTGCCACAGAAAATCAACATCGATTTCGTCCGCCGCGATTTGCGCGCCCGCCATGAACTCGCTTAGCGCGGGCCGTTCAAAGCGCAACAGCACCGCCGACGCCTTGACCTTCGAGCGTTTGCCGTGGGGCGCTTCGATTTGGAGCGAAGTGTCGTTATCAGCCAGAATCGCGCCGACCTTGAAACCGCCATCTTCTTCGTAAAAAACGTTCATGGCGCCTGACTGTGCCGTTGCGGCACGCTAAAAAAAGCGCGGCCCGGAAATTTCGGGCCGCGCCGTGATTATACCTCGTGGCGAGGACGGCTTCGCGTCGAGGCTATCCCGCACACTGGCGAAAGTGCGTTGAATTACGGCAAGACGCCGCAGAATTCCAGCACGGTATCCAGATAATTTCCAAAATCACCAAAACCGTGATCGCCGCCGGGGATCACCCACTGCCGCGCGCCGCGATATTTTCCCACCGCATCCCGGTAATCCAGCACATCGTCGCCCGTGCGCGTCACCAAAAAATAACGCGCCGGCGTGATGGCCGTAACCTCCAGCGCGATGAGTTCTTCGACGTGTTGCGCGGTGAGTTCGTATTCGACCCCGGTGTACATGTTTTTCTGCGTGCCAAGATAGCCGCCCAGCAATGCATAAGGCCGCACGGCGGGGTTCACCAGCGCCACGCGCAACGCCGCGTGCGCGCAGTGCTCGGCCAGCCATGTCGCGTAGTAGCCGCCCAGCGAACTGCCGATTAACGCCGTGCCGGGGTGTTGTTCAATCAGGCCGCGCAACAGCGCGATCGCCTCGACCGGACGATGCGGTAACGCAGGCACGAGGTAATCGTGCTCGCGCCCCAGCGCGCGCATGCGCTCGCCGACGAGGCATGCTTTAAACCGAGATTATCCATTAGGCTTTTTTGTGCGGTATTGAGCGTGATCCAGTCACGAATTTCTAATGAATACCATTAGGGCAAGCTATTGAAATACAATGAGTTTCCTGGTTTTTTGGAGCGATAACCCTATGAGCGCA
>JANPOH010000492.1:0-7939 GCA_031427895.1 Betaproteobacteria bacterium | reverse complement strand
GCATACAGGGCGGTGATGGCGCGGCGGCGCTCCGGCGGCAGGAACAGAAAGCTGTAGTAGAAGCTGGAGCCGCTTTGCACGGCCTTTTGCTGGCAATACTCGTCAGGGGTCACAGTGCATTCACTTTGCGGGAGCCAGATTGTGCGGCGCGGCAGCCGTGCGCGAAAATCCGCACGGCCTTTGGTTGGCAATACGGTTGGCAATACTCGTCAGGGGGCATGCTAAAACGCCGCCTTCGCCAGCATCAGCAGCCAGTCGTGCGGCTTGAGCACCGGACGGCGGTTAAACACGTCGAAATCCACTTTTTCGATTTTGCTCAGGATGCGGTCGCCGCCGGCGATAATCATACGCATTTCCAAACCGAGCCGACCCTTGAGCACGTGCCCAAGCGGTGCGCCGGAATACAGGTACTGGCGGGTGCGGTTGATCTGAAACTGCATGAATTCCCGCCAGCGTCCGCCGGTGTCGCCTTGAGCGAGTTGATTTTCGGTGATGCCGTATTGCGTCATTTCGTCCTGCGGAAAATAAATCCGGGGTTTGCGATAGTCGATGGCGACATCCTGCCAGAAATTGATAAGTTGCAGACTGGAACAGATGGCGTCGCCCCAGGCGTTGTTTTGCGGCGTCGCGGCGCCGTAGAGCACCAGCAACAGCCTGCCGACGGGATCGGCCGAGCGGCGGCAGTAGTCGAGCACTTCGGCATAGTCGGCATAGCGTTCTTTAACCACGTCCTGTGAAAACGCGGACAGCAGGTCGCGAAAAAGCTGCACCGGCAGCGCGTGCTCGCGAATGATCGCGGCAAGATCGGCGAACCACGGCACGACCGGCGGTTGGCCGGCCACGATACGGTCGAGTTCGCGGTTGAAGCCGGCCAGCAGCGCAAGACGCTGGGCGGGCAGCAAGTCGCCTTCATCGGCGAAATCGTCCGCTTCTCGCGCAAAGCGGTAGATCAGGCCCACCGGGCGCCGAAAGCGCGCGGGCATCAGGACGGAGGCGACCGGGAAGTTCTCGTAGTGATCGACTGCCATCTTATTGCAGAAACATCGAATTTAAACAATAGCTTGCTGTTGGTATTTCACGAAAATTGCAGGCTTTGCGGGGTGTCGTTAAAGTGGCGAGTATATTACAATCACCCTGTTGCGACGGATGCGCCTGCCGGGTTTTTGGCGCTGGCGCATGAAGTCGTAGTGCGGTTGCAGGGCGAGCAGGTAAATACGAGCGAAAGTGGCGGAATTGGTAGACGCACCAGATTTAGGTTCTGGCGCCGAAAGGCGTGGGGGTTCGAGTCCCTTCTTTCGCACCAAGAACCACGGAATGAGACGACAACAAGGGACAGCAGGTCATGCAAGCGAATCTTGAAACATTAAGCGGTCTGGAACGGCGTCTGAGCGTGGCTGTGCCGCTGGCGGAAATTGAAACCGAGGTGCAGTCGCGCCTGAAGCACATCGGACGCACCGCCAAAATGCCGGGATTTCGTCCCGGCAAGGTGCCGTTCAAAGTGGTGCAGCAGCAATACGGCGCGCAGGTGCGTCAGGAAGTGCTCGGCGCCACTATTGAAAAAAGTTTCGGTGACGCGGTGCGCCAGCAGAATTTGCGCGTCGCGGGTTATCCGAAGTTCGATCCGGCGGCGCCGGCGGACGGCGCGGCGGAGTTCCAGTACAGCGCCACCTTCGAGGTGTATCCCGACATCCAGGTGGGTGACATTGCCGGCAAAACGGTGCACCGCGTGAAGCTGGAGGTGGGCGACGCGGAGGTCGATAAAACGCTGGAGATCATGCGCAAGCAGCGCGTCACGTTCGAGAAGGCGGAGCGGGCCGCGGAAACCGGCGACCGCGTGCAGATCAATTACGCGGGCACGATCGATGGCGTCGCGTTCGACGGCGGCAAGGCCGACAATCAATACGTGGTGCTGGGCGAAGGCCGCCTGCTGGCGGATTTTGAAAAAAATCTCACGGGCGCGAAAACGGGCGACAGCAAATCGTTTGAGCTGAAATTCCCCGATGACTATCACGGCAAGGAAGTGGCGGGCAAAAACGCGCGCTTTGAAGTAACGGTGAATGAAGTCGCCGCGCCGAAACTGCCGCCGGTCGATGCCGAGTTCGCGAAATCGCTGGGCGTCGAAGACGGCGATGTCGCCAAAATGCGGAGCGAGGTCAAGGCCAATCTGGAGCGCGAAGTCAAACAACGCCTGAAAGCCAAAACCAAGGATCAAGTGATGCAGGCGCTGCTCGATGCGACCCCGATAGTTTCACCCAAGTCCTTGATTGATATGGAAATTCAAACGCTGCAAAACATGGCGCGCGAGAACATGGCGGCACGCGGCATGCCAGTCAAGAACGATATGCCGATGCCCGCCGAGGTTTTCGAGGCCCAGGCGCAGCGGCGCGTGTCGCTGGGATTGATTCTGGGCGAAGTGGTGCGTACGCATGGCCTGCATGCCAAGCCGGAGCAGGTGCGCGCGGCGGTGGAAGCGCAGGCCCTCAGCTACGAGCATCCACAGGAAGTGGTGAAATGGTTTTACAGCCAACCGGATCGCCTGCGTGATATCGAGTCGGTGGTGCTGGAGGAAAACGTGGTGGAATGGGCGCTGGGCGTGGCCAAGGCCGAAGACAAGGCCATCTCCTTTGATGCGTTAATGGGATACGACAAATGATGCAATACGGGAATCAATTCGGCGGCGAGCGCGACCGCGAGTACGAGCGCGAGCGCATGGAACCGCGAAATCTGGGGTTGGTGCCCATGGTGGTCGAGCAAAGCGGCCGCGGCGAGCGCGCCTACGACATTTATTCGCGTCTGCTGAAAGAGCGCGTGGTGTTTCTGGTCGGGGAAGTCAACGAAGTCACTGCCAATCTGATTGTCGCTCAACTGTTGTTTCTGGAATCCGATAACCCTGACAAGGATATTTCGATCTACATCAACACCCCGGGCGGATCGGTGTCGGCGGGGCTGGCGATCTACGACACCATGCAGTTCATCAAGCCTGATGTCAGCACACTGTGCGTGGGGCAGGCGGCGAGCATGGGCGCGATGCTGCTTACGGCGGGCGCGAAGGGCAAGCGCTTCTGCCTGCCGAATTCGCGGGTGATGATTCATCAGCCGCTGGGCGGCTTTCGCGGGCAGGCGTCGGATATCGAAATCCACGCCAGGGAAATCCTGTATTTGAAGCAACGGCTGAATGAGCTGATGGCAAAGCATACCGGCAAGGATGTCGAGACCATCGGCAAGGATACCGACCGCGACAATTTCCTGAGCGCGGAGCAGTCGGTGCAATACGGTCTGGTGGATAAGGTGCTGGTGTCCCGCGCGGATGTGGCGGCGGCGTAGGGTGTCGTGTGTGTGCGTAACCGTTTATACAGCGTAGTCAGGGAAAGCTAAACAATGTCAGAAAAAGCGAACGGCGAGAAACTCCTGTATTGCTCCTTTTGCGGCAAGAGCCAGCACGAGGTACGCAAACTGATCGCGGGACCGTCGGTGTTCATTTGCGATGAGTGCATTGAACTGTGTAATGACATCATTCGCGAAGAAATTCAGGGCGACAAAGGCGGCAAGGGCGCCAAATCCGATCTGCCCGTGCCGCACGAAATCCGCGCCATACTCGATCAGTACGTGATCGGCCAGGATACGGCGAAAAAGATTCTGTCGGTGGCGGTCTACAACCACTACAAGCGCCTGAAAGAATCCGCCAAAAAAGACGACATCGAGCTGTCCAAGTCGAACATCCTGCTGGTGGGGCCGACCGGCTCTGGTAAAACGCTGCTGGCGCAAACCCTGGCGCGGCTGCTCAACGTGCCGTTCGTGATGGCGGACGCCACCACCCTGACCGAAGCCGGTTATGTGGGTGAAGACGTCGAAAACATCATTCAGAAGCTGCTGCAAAAATGCGACTACGATGTCGAGAAGGCGCAGCGCGGCATTGTCTACATCGACGAAATCGACAAAATTTCACGCAAGTCGGATAACCCGTCGATTACCCGCGACGTGTCGGGCGAGGGCGTGCAGCAGGCGCTGCTGAAGCTGATCGAAGGCACCACCGCGTCGGTGCCGCCGCAGGGCGGGCGCAAGCATCCGAATCAGGAATTCGTGCAGGTCGATACCACCAACATTCTGTTCATCGTTGGCGGCGCTTTTGACGGGTTGGAAAAAGTGATCCGCGCGCGCTCTGAAAAAGGCGGCATCGGCTTCGGCGCCGAAGTTCGCAGCAAGGATGATCGCAAGAGCATCACTCGCGTGCTGCGCGACGTGCAGCCCGAGGATTTGATTAAGTTCGGGCTGATACCGGAGTTCGTCGGCCGCCTGCCGGTGGTGGCCACGCTTGGCGAGCTCGATGAAGCAGCGCTGATCCAGATTCTGACGCAGCCGAAGAATGCGCTCATCAAGCAATATCAAAAAATGTTCAGCATGGAGGGCGCCGAACTCGAAATCCGCGAATCCGCGCTAAAAGCCATCGCCAAGCGCGCGCTGGAACGCAAGACCGGCGCGCGTGGTCTACGCTCCATTCTCGAAAACACGCTGCTGAATACGATGTTTGATCTGCCGTCGCTGGAGAACGTCACCAAAGTGGTGGTCGATGAAGGCACGATCCTCAACGACGCCGCGCCGCTGCTGATCTACTCGGATCCGCCGAAAGTGGCGTCCGGGGCTTCTGTTTAGGTAAGTATTTGTTTTTAAAGTAAATTATTTGGGGTTGAATGCTGGTTTTCGCGCCCCATATGTAGTAACGGATGTAATAAACGTGTTGGATGCCAGTGCTGCCAGTGGTAATACGGGCGTAGTGATTAAAAAGGTGATCTGCCATGACTGAACAAACAACGCCCACCCCCGCCGCCGAAATTCCGGGGCAACCCTTGCAAATGCCGTTGCTGCCGCTGCGCGACGTGGTGGTGTTTCCGCATATGGTGATCCCCCTGTTCGTCGGGCGGCCCAAGTCGATCAAGGCCCTCGAAGCGGCGATGGAATCCGGCAAGAGCATCATGCTGGTGGCCCAGCGCTCGGCCGCCAAGGATGAGCCGGGCCCGGAAGACCTCTACGCCATCGGCGCGATCGCGACTATCCTGCAAATGCTCAAGCTGCCGGACGGCACGGTGAAGGTGCTGGTCGAGGGCGGCCAGCGCGCGCGCATCGTCGATGTCACCGACGTCAAGACACATTTCATGACCACCGTCACGCCGGTGGTGATCCCCGTGGATCAGGATCGCGAAGTCGAAGCCATGCGCCGTACCATGGTGCAGCAGTTCGATCAATACGTGAAGCTCAACAAAAAAATCCCGCCTGAAATTCTGACTTCCATTGCCGGCATTGACGAGGCCAGCCGCCTTGCCGACCAGATCGCCGCGCACCTGCCGTTAAAGCTCGAACAAAAGCAGGAAGTGCTGGAAATGTTTGACGTCAAGGCGCGCCTCGATCACCTGTTGAAAGTCGTCGATGGCGAGCTCGATATTCTGCAAGTCGAAAAACGCATACGCGGGCGCGTCAAGCGTCAGATGGAAAAATCGCAGCGCGAGTATTACCTGAACGAGCAGGTCAAGGCGATCCAGAAAGAGCTGGGCGAGGGCGAAGACGGCGTGGATCACGACGAGATGGGCAAGCGCATCAAAGCAGCGCGCATGCCCAAGGACGCGCGCAAAAAAGCCGAAGCTGAACTGAAAAAATTAAAGCTGATGTCGCCGATGTCGGCCGAGGCCACCGTGGTGCGTAACTACATCGACGCGCTGACCGCGTTGCCGTGGCGCAAGAAAAGCAAGATCAGCAGCGACCTGACCGCCGCCGAAAAAGTGCTCGACGAAGACCATGACGGGCTGGAAAAGGTCAAAGAACGCATCGTCGAGTATCTCGCCGTGCAGCAGCGCGTGGACAAGGTGAAGGCGCCGATTCTGTGTTTGGTGGGTGCGCCCGGCGTGGGCAAGACCTCGCTCGGCCAATCCATAGCGCGCGCGACCAATCGCAAGTTTGTACGCATGGCGCTCGGCGGCGTGCGCGACGAGGCGGAACTTCGCGGCCATCGCCGCACCTATATCGGCTCCATGCCCGGTAAAATTCTGCAAAACATGTCCAAGGTTGGTGTTCGTAACCCCTTGTTTTTATTGGATGAAGTAGACAAGCTCGGGCAGGATTTCCGCGGCGATCCCGCGAGTGCGTTGCTGGAAGTGCTCGACCCCGAGCAGAACCACACGTTCACCGACCACTATGTCGAAGTCGAATACGATTTGTCGGACGTGATGTTCGTGGCGACGGCCAACACGCTGAACATTCCCCCGGCGTTGCTGGATCGCATGGAAGTCATCCGCCTGTCGGGTTACACCGAAGACGAAAAAGTCAAAATCGCGCAAAACCATTTGCTCGCCAAGCTGGTGAAAAATCATGGCTTGAAGGCCGAGGAAATCACGGTGTCCGAAAGTGCGATACGCGACATCGTGCGCTACTACACCCGCGAAGCGGGCGTGCGGGCGCTGGAACGTGAGCTGTCGAAAATCTGCCGCAAAGTGGTGAAAGAAATCGTGGTCGCCGGCGACAAGGGCCGCAAGGTCACGGTATCGGCGCGTAATCTCGACAAATATTGCGGTGTGCGACGCTACAGCTTCGGCATGGCCGAAAAGAAAAATCAGGTTGGCCAGGTCAATGGGCTGGCATGGACGGAAGTCGGCGGCGAATTGCTGTCCATCGAAGCCATCATGATGCCCGGCAAAGGAAAAATGACCACCACCGGCAAACTCGGCGAGGTGATGCAGGAATCGGTGCAGGCCGCGCTTTCCGTGGTGCGTAACCGCTCCGAGCGTCTCGGCATCAACCCGGATTTTTATCAGAAGAGCGACATCCACATCCACCTGCCCGAGGGCGCAACGCCCAAAGACGGCCCCAGCGCCGGCGTGGGCATCTGTACCGCGATGGTGTCCATGCTGACCGGCATACCGGTGCGCGCGGATGTGGCTATGACGGGCGAGATCACGCTGCGCGGCGAAGTGTTGCCCATCGGCGGCCTGAAAGAAAAGCTGCTGGCGGCGCATCGCGGCGGCATCAAGATGGTATTGATCCCGGAAGAAAACGTAAAAGACCTCGTGGAAATTCCCGACAACATCAAGAACAGGCTCGACATCCATCCGATCAAATGGATCGATACCGCGCTGGAACTCGCGCTGGAGCGTAAACCCCAGCCGTTACCGGAGCAGCCGGCAGCGGCCGCCCCCGCGACATTGCCTCCGCCCGCGACGGACGCCGTCAAACACTGAACCGCATCTCGGCAGTGAATTGACGCACGGTTAGCTTGGCTAAACACCCGGAACTACGCTAAAATCCGCGTCTTTGCAGGGTTCCGGGTGCTTAGCTCAGTTGGTAGAGCGTCGCCCTTACAAGGCGAATGTCGGCGGTTCGAACCCGTCAGCACCCACCACGTAACAGGCAAGCGGGTAAACAAGTAAAGCAAGGCGCAGCGAGCGTAAGCAGGCAACAAAGCAGTTGAAGTAAATAATGGAGTGGTAGTTCAGTTGGTTAGAATACCGGCCTGTCACGCCGGGGGTCGCGGGTTCGAGTCCCGTCCACTCCGCCAACAAAATCAAAGACTTACGCGCACCTCGTTGCGCGTTTTTCTTTTCCATCCGCCAAAGTTTTGGAAGATGCGCGCCGCGCCCCCGCGGAATTTTTTGCGGCTTTGATTTGCGCGGCTTTGATCCACATCAACGCTCGCATTTCGCATCGTGCTCTGATATCCGCCGTGGCAATCCCGTGGAGCGGCGATGCGAATTGGAGTCCCGAAAGAAATCAAGAACCACGAATATCGCGTTGGGCTGACGCCTGCGGGCGCGCGCGAACTGGCGGGGGCCGGGCACGCGGTAGTGGTGCAGACGGGCGCGGGCGCTGCGGTGGGCTACACCGACAGCGAGTATGGCGTCTCGGGCGCGACCATTGCGGCGAGTGCGAGCGACGTTTACGAGTGCGATCTGATCAT
>JANPOH010000491.1:0-6772 GCA_031427895.1 Betaproteobacteria bacterium | reverse complement strand
GCAGATAATGATTGGCGGGTTTGTGTCCCACTCCGGCATCAGTTGATAGCCCCCGTTGTCGCGGATGGCCTTGGAGACGATGGATTCAGGATCGTGAATATCACCGTAGAGCCGCGCGTTGGTGGGGCAGGCCAGCACGCAGGCGGGCTTGCGTTGGGTGTCGGGCAGACTGGCGTCGTTGATGCGATCCACGCACATCGTGCATTTTTTCATCACCTTTTCTTTTTCGTCGAGTTCGCGCACGCCGTACGGGCACGCCCACGAGCAGTAATTGCAGCCGATACATTTGTCGTAGTCGATCAGCACCAGCCCGTCGCTCTTGCGCTTGTAGCTGGCGCCGGTGGGGCACACCGGCACGCACGGCGGGTCTTCGCAGTGCAGGCACGATTTCGGGAAATGCACGGTCTGAGTATCGGGGAACTCGCCTACTTCAAACGTTTGTACACGGTTGAAAAAAGTGCCGCTGGGATCGGCGCCGTAGGGGTTTTCGTCGGCCAGCGCACCGGCCACGCCGGAGGTGTTCCATTCCTTGCAACTGGTGACGCAAGCGTGGCAACCCACGCAGACGTTCAGGTCTATGACCAGCGCTAACTGCGTCATCGATTGTCTCCCGTGTTTTTGCCCGCGACAAAGGCTTGCCACAGGCGATGCAGTTTTGTGGTGCCGGGCAATGCCGGCATGGCGTCAAATTGCGGCGAACTTTCTTTCGGCTCATCCGCGCCGGCCGGGTAGACGCGCACGCGCACGTCGTACCACCCGGCCTGGCCGGTCAGCGGATCGGAGTTCGACACGCGCCCGCCGTTGCCGTCGGACAATTCATCCGCGATCAGGTGGTTCAACAAAAAGCCGCGTTGTGATTCGTTGGCGTCGGGCGCGAGATGCCACGCGCCGCGCGCCTTGCCGATGGCGTTCCAGGTCCAAACCGTGCCGGGTTCGACGGCCTCGCTGTGGCGGCACAGGCAACGCACCTTGCCGTGCGCGGATTCCACCCACATCCAGCCGCCGTCGGCGATGCCTGCCTGCTGCGCTGTTTTTGTGTTTATAAACAAGTAGTTATGCGTGTGTATCTGGCGCAGCCAGGCGTTTTGCGAATCCCATGAATGGTACATCGCCATCGGCCGTTGGGTAATCGCGGCCAGCGGAAACTTCTGTTTATCGGACAGCGATACCTCCAGCGGCTCGTAATAAAACGGCAGCGGATCAAAATATTTTTCGATGCGCTCTTTCAGATGCGCGGGCGGTTGGCGCTTGCCGTGGCCGCGCGCGGCGAGGCGAAACCGCTGCAACACCTCGGCGTACAGTTGAATCATTACCGGATCGCCGAAGCGGCGCATCTTGGCGCTGACGGCCCAGTCGTTGTAGCCCTGATTCCAGTTACGCATGTACTGGTGTTCGGGCGGCAGATGATGCTGGTAGAAGCAATTATTTTTGGCGTACATTTCCCACTGTTTGGGATTGGGTTCGCCCACCATCGATTTGTCACCGGCCGCGCCCCGATACCCGATGAGAAAGCCCTGCCCGGAATTCGGTTCGGTCTGGAAATTGACGATGAAATCAGGGTAATCGCGAAACTTGCGCGCGCCGTCGGCGGTGGTGAAGGCGGGGAATTTCAGCCGGCCCGCCAGTTCGATCAGCACTTCCTGAAACGGCTTGCACTCGCCCTTGGGCGGCAGAATCGGCACGCGCACGGCATCGATCGGGCCGTCGAATTCCGAAATCGGGCGATCCAGCATCGACATCACGTCGTGCCGTTCGAGATAGCTGGTGTCGGGCAGCACGAGATCGGCGTAGGCGGTCATTTCCGACTCGAACGCATCGCACACGATGATGAAAGGGATTTTGTATTCACCCGTGCTTTCGTCGCGGTCGTTCAGCATGCGCCGCGTTTCAATCGGGTTCATCGATGAGTTCCATGCCATGTTCGCCATGAAGATCATCAGCGTGTCGATGCGATACGGGTCGCCGCGCCAGGCGTTACTGATCACGTTGTGCATCATGCCGTGGATGGCCAGCGGGTATTCCCACGAAAATGCCTTGTCGATGCGGATCGGCCCGCCCGCCTCATCGACAAATAATTCGTCGGGCTTGGAAGGAAAGCCGAGCGGCGCGCCGCCCAGCGGTGTTTCAGGCAGCACCGCTTCGCCGCTTACCGGATTGCGCGCATACACCGGCGGCGTGCCGCGCGGGTAGGGCGCCTTGTGGCGAAAACCGCCGGGGCGGTCGATGGTGCCGAGCAGCGACATCAATATCGACAACGAACGAATGGTGTGAAAGCCGTTGGAGTGCGCCGCCAGCCCGCGCATGGCATGAAACGCCACCGGGTTGCCGGTCACGGTTTCGTGGACGCGGCCCCAGCTATCGGTCCAGCGTATCGGCAAGGTGATTTTTTGATCGCGTGCGACTTCGCCCATCTCGCGCGCGAGCGCGCGGATGCGCTCGGCCGAGACGCCGGTAATAGCAGCGGCCCATTCCGGCGTGTATTGCGCCAGCCGCTCGGCCAGCAACGCAAACGCGGGGCGCACCGGCGTGCCGTCGGGCAGGGTGTAGCGACCGCTTAATGCGGGCTTGCAGCCCGGCGCGTGGTTCGACACCGCAGCGTCGATGTTCTCATCCCACCATAACTGGCTGTGACTGCGATGCGGGTTGTCGGCGGGCGCGTTGCCGTTGGCGACGATCAGGCCGTATTCCGGGCTGTGCGGATCGTCGTTCACCAGGTAGCCCGCGTTGGTGTAGTCGGCGACAAAGGCTTCGTCGTACAACCGTTGGCGCACGAGTTCGCTGTTTAACGCCAGCAGCAACGCGCCGTCCGTGCCCGGCTTGATGGGTATCCACTCATCGGCAATCGCCGAGTAGCCGGTACGCACCGGGTTGATGGAAATGAATTTGCCGCCGCCGCGCTTGAATTTGGAGATCGCGATCTTTAGCGGGTTGGAGTGATGGTCTTCGGCGGTGCCGATCATCACGAACAGCTTTGCGTTATCCAGATCCGGCCCGCCGAACTCCCAGAACGAACCGCCGATGGTGTAGATCATGCCCGCGGCCATGTTCACCGAGCAAAAGCCACCGTGCGCCGCATAGTTGGGCGTGCCGAACTGGCGCGCAAAGAGGCCCGTCAACGCCTGCATCTGATCGCGCCCGGTGAACAGCGCGAATTTTTTGGGATCGGTGGCGCGGATGCGCGAGAGGCGTTCCTCCATCATGCGAAATGCTTCGTCCCACGTAATGATTTCAAACGCGGCTGCGCCGCGTTCCGCGCCGGGCTTGCGCCGCAACGGCTGCGTCAGCCGCGCGGGCGAATACTGCTTCATGATGCCCGCCGCGCCCTTGGCGCAGATCACGCCCTGATTCAGCGGGTGGTTCGGGTTGCCTTCGATGTAGCGCACCTCGCCGTCGCGCACGGTGACATTGATGCCGCAGCGGCAGGCGCACATGTAACAGGTGGTGCTTTTGACTTCACTGCGAGGCGCTTGTTGTGTGGTGGCGGTCATGGCGTGAGCTAGGTGGAAGTTAACAGCCGTAATTTTACGGAGGTTGCAGCCGAGTAAGTGCAAATTTTATTTATGCTTGTATAAACGAAAGCGTGCGGATAGGCCCAGCCGCCACGATGCGAACGGCGCGCCCGTGCCGCGCGGCACAAGGGGTTTCTGCTACATTGCGGCATTCCATTTTTTGCGAGTGCAAACCATGCCGGCCCACACCATGAACGCCATCGAGATCACCCGCGCCGGCGGCCCCGAGGTATTAAAACCGGCCACGCGCCCCGTGCCGCAACCCGCTGCGGGGCAGGTGCTTATCAAGGCGGCCTTCGCCGGGGTGAATCGTCACGACTGCGGCCAGCGCAATCGCGGCTTCGGCCCCAAGGGCGCGACCGACATTCCGGGGCTGGAGGTCGCGGGCGAAATTGCCGCCGTGGGCGAAGGCGTGACGCGCTGGAAGGCGGGCGACGCCGTATGCGCACTGGTGAACGGCGGCGGCTACGCGCAATACTGCATTGCGTTGCAGGAGGTGGTGTTGCCGATACCCGCCGGGTTCGATCTGAAAATGGCCGCCGGCTTGCCCGAAGCGCTGATGACCGCATGGCTCAACGTGTTCATGCTGGGGCGGCTCAAGGCGGGCGAGTGGCTGCTGGTGCATGGCGGCTCCAGCGGCGTGGGCAGCGCCGCGATCAAGCTCGCACGCTTGGCCGGCGCGAATGTGGTGACCACCGTGGGCAACGCGGCCAAGCGCGATTTTTGCCTGAGCATCGGCGCGCACGCCGCGATCAATTACAAAGAACAGGATTTTGTCGCCGAAGTTGCAAAAATCACCGCAGGGCGCGGCGCCGACGTGATACTCGACATGGCGGGCGCGGCCTACGCCAAGCGCAACCTGGCGGCGCTGGCAATGGACGGGCGCGTGCTGCACCTATCCTCCGGCGACGCCAATGAATACAGCGTGCCGCTGGGCGCGATCATGAGCAAACGCGCGATGGTGAGCGGCTCGCAGTTACGGGCGTCGGAACTGCCGGTGAAAATTGAAATCGTGCGTCAGCTTAACGAAAAAGTGTGGGCGCATCTGGGCACGAAAGTCACACCGGTGGTGGATTCGATATTCCCGCTGGCAAAGGCATGTGACGCTCATGCGCGGATGGAGACCAGCGAACATATCGGCAAAATATTGCTGGAGGTGGCGCACTGAGCCATGGCGGCGCGGGCTGTTGACTCCGTGGGCGGCTACTCCAACTGCTGCATTTTCGAATCGATAATGATCTTGCGAAAACGCTCCGCGTCGCGCTTGACCATCGCGCCGAATTCCGCCGGCGTGGCGGACATCATCAGGTAACCGATGCCGGTCAGGCGCGATTGCACTTCAGGCAGCGCGGTGATGCGGTTATTCTCACGCGCGCGGCGCGATCAGCCGCGCGGCAATGTCGCTGGGGCCGCCGGCGGCATTGGGCACCACCACCAGCACCGGGCGCTGCGGCAGCAGTTGCGCGAGCGCGCTGGAAGCGGCTCAGGGCGCAATACTGGATAACACTAAAATATTGTTTAAAAACAAATACTTAGAGGATATTCTCGATTTCAATGAAGTCCCCTCGTTAATTCGGCAGATGCGATGATAACTTCCAACCTTAACCACGTCGTTCCCGCGGAAGTGATTATGGAAGAGCTTGCTCATAAGCACAGTTTTGGTATTGTTACTACTCATTACCTCAACCTGAAAGTGATGGCCAACAAAGTGGCTGGTATTATAAATGGCGCCATGCAGTTTGATGAAAAAAACTTACTGCCATTGTATAAATTGATTGTGGGAAAGCCCGGTAGCTCCTACACTTTTTCTATTGCTGAGCGAATAGGATTGGAAAAAAGATTGATTGAAAAAGCAAGGACGCTGGTGGATGAAGATCATTTTACGCTGGATAAATTGCTGAACAGAACCGAGCAGGATTTACAAAAAATTGATGTGGAAAAGAAAGAATTGCATCATTTACTAAAAGAAAATGAACGGTTAAAAAAAGAGATGCAGCAGGTATTGAATAAAGAAAGACATTCGCAGGAAGTGGAACGGATGAAGCTGCAAAATAAAATATCTGAAGAGCAGATTGCTTACCTGAAAGATATGGAGCGCAGGCTGAAAGCGATGGTGATTGAATGGCGCCGGGCAACAGATAAAGACAAAGTGGTAAAGATGATTCATGCCCTGCTATTTAACCAGAAGGAAAAAATGGTGACAGAAAAATTTCAGAAAAAATTAAACGAAAAGTTTATTGAAGTTTCCGGCGAAATACAATTGGGTGATAAAGTAAAAATGAAACAAAACCGCCAGGTAGGCATTGTAAAAGAAATACGTGGTAAAAAAGTAATTGTACAATTGGGCGTAATTCCATTAACCGTAAATATGGAGGACTTAAGTTTAGTAAAAGAAAAAGACATACCCGAAGAGACTACTTAATTGCATCCCAGCTTCCGCCTTGTGTCTGTAATACCCATAATTTTCCACACATCGCTTCTTTTAATGAGTGTAAAAACATTTACACCACAATGAGAAAGTTGGTCGTTAAAAAAGAAGTTATAAGGCGTTCAGGCTATTGCCATTGCACCATCAATTTTAATATCGAAACTGGTGAGGCGTTCATCTAATTTTTTACCCTTCAGCGAAATTACCTGCTGCAGAAAATCATCAATTGCTTCTTTTTCTAATACAGCCTGCCCGTTTTTATTTTGCATGATGGAATATAGAAAACAAGAGGAGTCCAGAGAATTCCTGATGAGAGCAGTATCAATGGTTTTCATTCCATCAAAAAAAAGGCTGATTGTTTTTTTGATGTTTTCGTTATCCTGTTGTGCAATTGCAGTATTACAAAAAAGCACTGATAAAAAAATGGCAAAACTTTTCATCTGTTAATTTTTATTTTGGTAAAGATTGATCATTTTTTACTTCTAGTAATAAAATATTTATAAAAGGCAAACTACTTCTGTAACCCCTTGTATTACTGGTATTTGGGTTATTTTAACTAGTCTCTTTTTCGGCAACGCTGCAGAATCCCATTATTTATTTGGTAGTTAAACCTCAACACTATTATTTTGCACCCGGAGAGTTGGCAGAGCGGTCGATTGCGGCAGTCTTGAAAACTGTTGACTGTAACAGGTCCTGGGGTTCGAATCCCTAACTCTCCGCACCTTTAAACCTGAAATGTAATTCTGTATTATGTTTCAGGTTTTTTTATATCCATTGGGGGCAAATATGGGGGCAATTATAAAGCTGATTTGCTTATTTTCCCACTTCAATTAAA
>JANPOH010000490.1:0-12019 GCA_031427895.1 Betaproteobacteria bacterium | reverse complement strand
GAAAGCGGTGCCCGCCATGCTCGCCACGACTACTTTCTTGCGCCCCAGGGTGTCGGATACGTGTCCGCCGAGCGGGCCGGCAATAAAGCCCATCACTTGCAGCAGCGTCATCGCCATGCCCACCGCCCACGGCGAGTAAGCGAGTTCGTAGGCCAGGTATACCGGCAGAAATGTCAGCAGGCCGGACTGGGTCGCCACGCGAAACATGCCGCTGAACGAAATCAGCATCAATCCGCGATTGTGCAACAGACTCAACACGTCGCGCAGGTAAGTATGGGTGCTGCGCTTGGCGTGTTCTGCACGGCTGGTGTCATTGCCGCCCGCATTCGCGTTCCTGCTTTTGTTCGATTGGGCCGTGAATGCACCGAGAAACACCAAAATCAGCAGCGCCATCACGGCGCCGGGAATGACATTGACCACCAGCGCGCTACGCCAACTCATGACCGAGAGCAAAAGGCCGATGCATAGCGGCGCGAGCGCTTCGCCCATGTTGCCGCCCATGCCATGCACCGACAGCACCAACCCTTTGTTCTCCGGGTAACGGTTGGCGAGCGCGGGAATCGCGGTGGGGTGCCACAGGTTATTGCCGATGCCCACCAGCGAAATGCAGATCAGCAGCGTGGCGTAACTCGGCGGTAAAAACGCAATCAGCAGATAGGGAAACCCCACCCAGAACAGCGAGATCGCCATCAGGTAACCCTTGCGCCCGATGGTATCAACCAGCATGCCGCCGGGCAGATTGGACAGCGCGCCCACCAGATGCTGCAGCGAGATGATGAGTCCGATCTGCGTGTAGGTAAGCCCGAGTTCCTTGCCGATGATCGGCAGCAACACGTAGAACGTCGCCGGGTACCAGTGCGTGATGAGATGCCCGCCGGTAATCAGCCACACGTCCTTGAAGCCCAGCAACTGGGTGAATGATTTGGTGGCGGCGGTCACAATGTGATTTGTTATTTTACGAGGGAAAATTATAGCACCGGCAAGGCATCACGATGACTGCGGCTATAATGCGGGCCTTTCCCGCAATACCTGAAAATCCGCAATGACGCACCCCACCCGCAGCGACCTCGAACGTTTTTTCAGCCCGAAATCCGTCGCTATCATCGGCGCTTCGCAAGATCTGTTCACCATCAGTGGCCAGCCGTTAAGCCACCTGATTAACCACGGCTACAGCGGCAAGCTTTATCCGGTGAATCCGCGTTATCAGGAGATACTCGGGCAAAAGTGCTACCCATCGCTCGCGGACGTGCCCGAAGTGCCGGATCTGGTGTTGATACTGATTAACGCTTCGCGCGTGGCCGATATGCTGGAGCAGTGCGGCAAAAAAGGCGTGCCGTATGTGGTGATCTTCAGTTCCGGTTTTTCGGAAATGGGCGGCGAGGGCGTGGCGTTGCAAAAACGTCTGACGGACATCGCGCGCCAATACCACATCGGCGTCGTCGGCCCCAACTGCCAGGGCATGATGAACGTGGCCGGCAAATGTTACGCGGGCTTCGGCTCGGTGTTTTTCGCGGATTACCCGGCGGGGCGCGTGAGTATGGTGTCGCAGTCGGGCGGCTTCGGCTTTTCAGTATTGAGCTTGTGTTCGGAAGGCGGACTCGCGTTCCGGCAGATGGTGACCACCGGCAACGAGATCGGCGTGTCGTCGCTGGAATTCATCGAATACTTCGTGCGCGATCCGCATACCGACATTATCGCGTGTTACCTCGAAGGCGCGCGCGACGTGAATCGCATCACCGAGATCGGCATCAAAGCGATGGACGCGGGTAAGCCGATCCTGATGTGGAAGGTGGGCAACACCGACGAGGGGCAAAAGGCGGCAGCCTCGCACACCGCCAACCTCGGCGGTGCGATGGCGCTGTACAAGGCTGCGTTCAAGCAAAGCGGCATTATTCAGGTGGACGACATACAGGATGTCGTCGATTACGGGCGCATGTTCCGCTGCGGCAAGCTGCCCCGCGGCAACCGCATTGCAATGATTACAGTGTCGGGCGGCGCGGGTATTTTGATGACCGACGAATGCGTGTCGCGCGGCATGCGGCTGGCGCAGCTTGCGCCGGAAACGGTGGAAAAGTTGAAGGCGTTCGTGCCGTCTTTCGGCTCGCTGGCGAACCCGGTGGATGTCACGGCGGCGATCTTCAACGACCTTGCGCTGATCCGGCGCACGCTGCAAGCCATTGTCGATGATCCGGGCGTGGATTGCATCGCGCTGCTGAACGCCTCGTTGCAGGGCGAGATCGCCACCAAGATTGCCGCCGAGATCATCGCGATTGCGAACACGACGGACAAACCGATAGCCTGCGCGTGGAGCGCGCGCGACGTGATGGCGGAGGACGCCTACGCCGCGCTCGACGAAGCGCGCATCCCGCATTACAAATCGCCGGTGCGCTGCGGCGGCGCGTTCGCGGTCATGAGCAGCTACGCCGAAGCGAAACGCCGCATCGAAGCGCAGCGCGGCGAGCAGCCGCTGGTGTTGAAAAAAACACAATCAAAACAAATGCTTACGAGTAGAACGGCGGATGTCGCCGAATACCAAGCGAAAAAAGTGCTGGCCGAGTACGGCATCCGCGTGACGCAGGAAGAACTTGCCGCCACGCGCGAGCAGGCACTGATGATCGCGAAGAAAATCGGTTATCCGGTGGCGATCAAAGTGCAGTCGGCGGATATTTCGCACAAGACCGAAGCCAAGGCAGTGAAGCTGGGGTTGACATCCGATGCGGAACTCGCTGCCGCCTACGATGAAGTGCTCGCCAACGCCAAAGCCTATAACGCGAAAGCAAAAATCGACGGCGTGCTGGTGCAGGAAATGCTGCGCGGCGGCACCGAGGCGATATTGGGCATCACCAACGATCCGCTGTTCGGCCCGGCGGTGATGTTCGGTTTGGGCGGCATTTTCGCGGAGATCATGAAAGATGTTTCGTTCCGCCTGGCGCCGGTGACGTTGCCGATGGCGCGCGAAATGATCGCCGAGATCAAGGGCTACCCGCTGCTCACTGGCGCGCGTGGCCGACCGCATGCCGACATTGATGCGCTGGCCGATGCGATAGTAAAACTCTCCGCGCTGGCGGTGGATTTGAAGGATCACGTCGCCGAGCTCGACATCAACCCGCTGTTCGTGATGGAGCGCGGCAAAGGTGTGGTGGCGGCGGATGCTTTGATACGGCCCAAGGTCAAGGACTAACAACCTTTGACGCAGATGAACGCAGATGAACGCAGATTTACGCAGATTAAACCTTTCAACCGTCATTCCCGCGCAGGCGGGAATGACGTGATGGGTGTTGAACTCATCTGCGTAAATCTGCGTTAATCTGTGTCAAAAAAAGCAATTGATTTTTTGAGACGCCAATCATGAACAATCACGTAACCCCCGAAGTGCGCGCGCTGTGCGACGAGGTCGCCCGCTTTTTGCGCAAGGAAGTTGATTCGCGCTCACGCGAGATCGAGGAAACCGATGCTATTCCCGACGAGCTGATGAAACTCGCGCGCGAAATGGGTTTGTTTGGCTTGACGATCCCCGAGGAATACGGCGGCAGCGGGTTGACGCTGGCGGGCAAGTGCGCGATTGAAGAAGAAATGGGCAAGACCAATTACGGTTTTGCCACGGTGATCGGCAACCACACCGGCATCAGCACCGCCGGCATTGTCGCGCTGGGCAATGACGCGCAAAAGAAAAAATATCTGCCGAAGATGGCGAGCGGCGAATGGGTGGGCACGTTTTCGCTGACCGAGCCGCAGGCCGGCTCGTCGCCTGCCGATATGCGCACCATGGCGGTGAAAAAGGGCGACCGCTACGTTCTCAACGGCGAAAAAATCTACATCACCAACGCCAGCATCGCCAATGTGTTCACCGTGATGGCGATCACCGACCGGTCGAAAGGCATCAAAGGCATTTCGGCGTTCATCGTCGAGCGCAACTTCAAGGGGTTTTCCGTCGGCAAGAATGAACTGAAAATGGGCATGCACGGTTGCTCCACCGCGCCGCTGGCGTTCACCGATTGCGAAGTGCCCGCTGAAAATCTGCTGGGCGGCGAAGGGCTGGGTTACATCCAGGCGATGAAAACGCTCACCGCCGGGCGCGTCACCGTATCCGCGCGCTGCTGCGGCATGATGGATCACCTGATTAACCGCTGCGTCGAGTACATGAAAATGCGCACGCAGGGCGGCAAAAAATTGGCCGAGCATCAGGGCCTGCAATGGATGCTCGCCGACATGAGCGTGCAGCGCGACGCGGCACGCGGGCTGACCTATCGCGCCATCGACGTACTGATGCGCGGTGAGCGCGGCACCATGGAAGCCTCCGCCGCGAAATTGTTTTCCACCGAAGCGCTGGGCAAGGTGGTCGATTGCGCGGTGCAAATCCACGGCGGCATGGGTTACATGCGCGAAGCGGGGATTGAAACAACCTATCGTGATGCGCGTATTGTGCGAATTTACGAAGGCAGCTCGGAGATTCAGCGCAACATCATCGGCGGTTTGCTGTTGAAAGATTAGATGTCTATAAGTATTTGTTTTTAAAGGAGTTATTGTGGCGAATGTCAAAGACCTATTAAGCTTGGAAGGCCAGGTCAGCGTGATCACCGGCGGCGCCACCGGCATTGGTTTGCAGATGGCGACGGGGCTGGCCGAGGCCGGATCGAACATCGTGCTGTGCTCGCGCAAAGTGGACGTGTGCGAAGCGTCGTGCGCCGAACTGGAAAAACTCGGCGTCAAAACGCTGGCGGTGAAATGCGATGTCACCCAGCCCGATCAGGTCGAGTCGATGAAAGACGCGATCCTCAAAAAGTTCGGCCGCGTCGATATGCTGATGAACAACGCAGGCCGCGCCTGGGTGGCGGCACCCGAAGACACGCCGCTCGATCGCTGGCAGCAGGTGATGGATTTGAATATCAACGCGGCGCTGATTTGTTCGCAAGTCATCGGACGCGAGTTCATCAAACAACAGCGCGGCAAGATTATCAACATCGCCTCGATTGCCGGCCTGGTGGGCCGCAACCCCAAGGCGTACAGTTCAATCGCCTACAGCACCAGCAAGGGCGCGTTGGTGCATTTCACGCGCGATCTGGCGGTGAAGTGGGCGATACACAACATCCAGGTGAACTGCATCTGCCCCGGCTTTTTTGTCACGCCGCTGAACGAAAAACTGTTTGAACGCAACCGCGAAAATCTCGAAGCCGAAGTGCCGTCACACCGCACCGGCGGGCCGGACGATTTGAAAGGCGCGGCAGTGCTGCTGGCCTCGCGCGCCTCGGATCACATCACCGGCGTGATACTGCCGGTGGATGGCGGCACGGTGGCTTGGTAGCAACGTTTCGAAAAATATTAACCACAGATGAACACAGATAAACACAGATAAAGTCAAAACCCAACGCTGCGCTTTATCTGTGTTCATCTGTGTTTATCTGTGGTTGAAAAGGTTTTAAACAATGTCCAACAACCGCAAATACCCCGACCTGCACGATCACCTCGCCGCGCTCAAAAAAGCCGGTCTGTTGCTAACGGTAGATAGGCCAATCGACAAAGATGCCGAGATGCATCCGCTGGTGCGCTGGCAGTACGTGGGCGGCATCGAGCAGGAGGAACGAAAGGCGTTTTTATTCACCAACGTGGTCGACGGCAAGGGACGTAAGTACAAATTCCCCGTGGTGGTGGGCGCGCTGGCGGCGAATCCGGCGGTGTATCTGATGGGCATGCAGTCATCCGCCGAGGATGTCGAAAAACGCTGGGGGGACGCCACTGCGCATCCGATACCGCCGCGCGTGGTCGAGAACGCCGCGTGTCAGGAAGTGGTGATTGAAGGCGATGCGTTGAAGGGCGACGGCAATGGCCTCGACAGCCTGCCGATTCCAATTTCCACGCCGGGTTTTGACAGCGCGCCGACGCTAACCGCCACCAACGTGATTACCAAGGATCCCGACAGCGGCGTTCAGAATCACGGCACCTATCGCGCGGCGTTGAAGTCGAACGACCGGCTGGTGATCCGCATGGCCACGCGCACCGGCGGCGCGGGCGGTTACCGGCATTACGTCAAGCATCAGCAGCGCGGCGACAAGGAAATGCCCTGCGCCATCGTGCTGGGTTGCCCGCCGAGCGTGGCGTATGTGGCACCGATGAAACTGCCGATAGACGTCGATGAAATCGGCGTCGCGGGCGGGCTGGTGGGCGCGCCGATCAACGTGGTGAAAGCGCGCACGGTGGATTTGCTGGTGCCCGCAGAGGCCGAGATCGTAATCGAAGGCTATTGCGATACCGAGTATCTCGAGCCCGAAGGCCCCTTTGGTGAATCGCATGGCCACGTCGCGCTGGAGGAATTCAACATCCCCATGCGCGTGACCGCGATCACGCATCGCCGCGACGCGGTGGTGGCCTCGTATCTGTCGCAAGTCACGCCCAGTGAATCCAGCGCGATCAAGCTGGTGTCGTACGAGCCGATGTTTTTGAACCACTTGCGTAAAACACTGGGTATCCGCGGCGTCAAGCGCGTCAAACTGCACGAGCGGCTGACCGCGCTGCGGCGCATTATCATTATCGTGCTGGAGAAAAACACGCCGCGCACCGAAATCTGGCGCGCGCTGCAAGGCGCGAGCGCGTTTCGCGCCGACTGCGGCAAAATCTGCATCGCGGTGGATGAAGACATCGATCCCGAAAACTCCGACGCGCTGTTCTGGGCGATGGCATTTCGCATGCACCCGATAGACGATCTGCAAGTGATTAACTACCGCAGCCCCGGCCACGGCCCGGAGCGCGAACACGAGGCCGAGCGTCAGGACGCCACGCTGCTGATGGACGCCACCAAAAAAGAAGAACTGCCGCCGCTGGCGTTGCCGAAAAAAGAATACATGGAGCGCGCCGGTAAAATCTGGGATGAACTGGGTTTACCCAAGCGCCGCGCGCAAGCGCCGTGGTTCGGCCCCGGCGACGGCGACTGGTTGCCGCAGTGGGATGAAGCCGCGAAGCGCGCGGTGGCGGGGGATTATCAGCATAATGGCAAGATCAGTGAAAAGCAGAAACGCAAAGGGATTAAACCGGAGACGGGGTTTCGGCCGGATGAGAAATGAGTGATGAACCAACACCGTCGTTCCCGCGGAGCGCGCCATGAATAGCCCAACGGATTCACCCGTAGTACAAACCGAAGACCTCATCGAGTGGTACTACAGCCAGGGCTATTCCGACGGCCTGCCGCTGGTGCCGCCAACGCCTTTAAAAATCGACGCCATGGTTGCAGCGCTCGGCGGCGACCCGTCGTTCAAAGAATGCCGCATACCGCCGCGCTGGGGTAGCCTCACGCGCGAAGTGCTGGCGATCAATATGGTGATGGCGGGTTGCCTGCCGCAGTACGCAACGATCGTGCGCGCGGCGATACATGCGCTATGCGATCCCGCATTCAATCTCAACGGCGTGCAGGCCACCACGCACATGGCGAGTCCGCTGCTGATCGTCAACGGCCCTGCCCGCACGGCGGCGGGCATGAACGCGGGCATGAACGCCTTTGGTTCGGGCAACCGCGCCAACGCCACCATCGGTCGCGCGATACGCTTGGTACTGCTGAACGTCGGCGGCGGCTGGCCCGGCGAGCTGGACAAAAGCACGCTCGGTTCTCCTGCCAAGTACACCTACTGCATCGCCGAGAACGAAGAAACCTCGCCGTTCGTGCCGTATCACGTCGAGCACGGCTACAAGGCCGAAGACTCCACCGTGTTCGTACTCGCCGCCGAGCCGCCGCACAGCGTGACCAACCACGTGGCGAACGATCCGCAGGGCATCCTCGACAGCATTTGTTCGGCGATGAGCACCATCTGCTCGAACAACGCGGTGATGGGCGGCCACTGCGCGGTGGTGATCGGCCCCGAACACGCGCGCACCATCGCCAAGCACGGCTGGAAGCGCCACGACATCCGCCATTACCTGTGGAAAAATGCGGGCAATCTGTGGAAGGATTTGTATTTTAATGATCGCTACGGCAAGGTGTATAACCGCAGCTTCCCCGCGTGGTACAAGCGCGAGCCGGAGGCGATGACGCCCATCGTGCCGTCGCCGGACAACATTCACGTGTTTGTCGCCGGCGGCGAAGCGGGGCGGTTTTCGGCATTGATACCGGGATGGGGCAAGGTGTCGTCGCCGGTGTTACGTGCGATCGACCCTGCGGCGGAGCCTGCGGGCGGGCCGGTTTGTCTGGATGGGACTTGCCAACTTTAAAAACGTAGGATGGGTTTCACCCATCCTACGGATATTTCGGAGAATGACCATGACTCAACACCATTACGATCCTCGCGGCATTGTCGAAGCCGATGTACTCGCCGCCGCCGCGCGCGCGTCATCGCTCGATGGCAAGCGCCTCGCCATCCTCGACAACACCAAATGGAACGCAGGCAAACTGCTGCGCCACATCCAGGATCAACTGTTGGCGGATGCGGGCTTAGCGAAAATAACCTATTACCGCAAGCACAGCTTCTCGATGAACGCCGCCACGGAACTGCTGGATGAAATCGCGGCGAACAACGATCTGGTGATTACCGCCATCGGCGATTGAGGCTCCTGCACGTCGTGCTGTATGCACGACACGGTGGAGCTGGAAACGCGGGGCCTGCCCACGGCGCTGATTATCACCACCGAGTTTCAGCTTGAGGCCCGGGTGCAGCGTGACGCACTGGGCATGACCGCGCTGGACCCGGTGGTGATCGAGCATCCCTTGAGTTCGCTGACCGATGATGAAATCGCACAGCGCGCGGCGCAGGCGTTGCCGCAGATTAAAGCGGTGTGGCTGACGGGCAAGGCATCGGCGTAGCATGCATCGTCTCGTACTGGCGCTCGCCGTCTGCATCGCGTTTTCGGCAAACGCGCAAAATTATCCCATCAAGCCCATTCGCATCATCGTGCCCTTTGCACCCGGCGGGGCGAATGATCTGGTGACGCGGCTGGTCGCGCAAAAGCTGACCGCCGGCATTGGTCAAACGGTAGTGGTTGAAAATCGCGGCGGCGCGGGCGGTACCATCGGGCTTGATCTGTGCGCCAAAGCGCCGCCGGATGGTTACACGCTGGTGATGGCGCCCACCAGCGCGATGGCATTCGCGCCCAGCCTGAATGCAAAACTGTCGTACGACCCGGTGAAAGATTTCGCGCCGGTGACCAGTGTGTCGAGCGGGCCGAACGTGCTGGTGGTGCATCCGTCGGTGCCCGCTGCCACCGTGAAGGAGTTCATCGCACTGGCGCGTACCAAAACCGGCAAGTTGAGTTATGCCTCGTCGGGCGCCACCAGCATGTCGGGCATGGCGGCGGAAATGTTTAAAATGATGGCGGGCATCGACATGGTGGGCGTGCCCTACAAGGGCACCGGCCCGGCGATCACCGAGCTCATCGGCGGACAGGTCGATGTGATGATCGCCGATCTGGCGATTTCGCTGCCGCACGTCAACGGCAAACGGCTGCGCGCGATCGCCGTTACCGGGCCGAAGCGCTCCGCGCACGCGCCGCAACTGCCGACGGTCAGCGAATCCGGCGTGCCGGGCTATACGCTGATCAACTGGCGCGGCGTGCTCGCGCCCGCCGCGACGCCGCGCGATATTGTGCTGAAGCTGAACGCCGAGATTATTAAAACGCTGCGCTCGCAGGACATCCGCGACGCGCTGGCGCGCGAAGGGTATGAGCCGATAGGCGATACGCCGGAGCAATTCGCGGCATTGATTAAAGCGGAAGTGGCGCGCTACGGTAAGCTGATCAAAGCGGCGGGTATTGTCGGGCAGCCGTGAAAGGCAACTGCTGTGTAACCTTGCGTTGTGATGGGTTACGCTGCGCTTCACCCATTCTACGGATGCTGCGGAGAATGATAGGGACTGGCATGCAGATTAAAAAACACCACGAAATTATCGCGCCCTTCGCATGGAAGGGCGCCAATCTTGAAAAAGCCACCGACTGGATTCGGCGCTTTGACGCTGCTGAACTGGCCGAAATCGACAGTGCATTGCGCGCAGTGAAACGCCGCAACCTCGACTGGCTGGATGTGACGCGCGAGGATTTTCCGCTGCCGGCTTTTTCCAGCGCGCTCGCCAAAATCGCGCAGGAGCTCGAAACCGGGCGCGGCATCGTGTTGCTGCGCGGCTTGCCGACGACCTACTCGCCGGATGAACTGCGGCTGGTGTATTGGGGCATCGGCGCGCACTTGGGTACGGCGGTGTGTCAGGGTGGGCGCGGCGAGTTGCTGGGTATCGTCGAAGACGAAGGCAAGGCGGTTGAAAAAACCAAAATACGCGGCTCGAAGACGTCACGGAATTTGCCGTTCCACGGCGACCGCTGCGATGTGGTGGGGCTATTGTGCGTACGCAAAGCCAAATCGGGCGGCATCAGCCGCATTGTCAGCGCCGCGCAAATCCACAACGAGGTGCTGCGCCGCCGACCTGACTTGATCGATGTGTTTTATGCGGATTGGTACAACAGCCGCCAGGGCGATGAGCAGCCGGGCGAAGCGCGCGCGTATCCGAAGCCGATATTCGGCTTTCGCGACGAGCATTTCACGGGCATGTTTTCACCGGCGTACATCAAATTCGCGCAGGATTTCCCTGAGGTGCCGCGCCTGACCCAGGCGCAGGAAGAAGCACTCGATCTCTACGGCGATCTCTCCGAAGAACTTGCGCTCAATATGGATTTCGAGCCGGGCGATATTCAGTTGCTCAACAATCACCTGACCTATCATGCGCGCACGCGCTACGACGATTACGAAGAAAAAGACAAAAAGCGTTTGTTGTTGCGCCTGTGGCTGGCGGTGCCGGGCAGCCGCCCGCTGCCGCCCGGTTATGAATTGCTGTTCGGCGGCATTGAAGGTGGCGCGGTGCGCGGCGGCGTGGCGAGCAAGGAGGGTTGGCGCGATGTGAATGAATTTCGGCGGCGCGTGGTGAAGGCTTCGTAAGGTGTAGTATGGAATTTCCGTCATCGACGTGGTTACGTAACTATATGTTTTTAAACAATAAATGTTTGTACCTGTGGCTGTTCGTGGTAGCGCTTGGCGCGGCTGCGTGTTTGGGGGTGGCACACGCAGCGGAAGGCTTGTTTCCGCATCCCACGGTGATGGCGGCGCCGCCGCAGCCCGCCAAAATGCCGGAGTTTGATTTTGCCAATCTGCACGGCGGCACGCTGAAATCATCAGAGATGAAAGGCAAGGTCATCATCATCCGCTTCTGGGCCACGTGGTGAGACATCTGCCGAAGCGAAATGCCTTCCGTGCAGAAGGCACACAAAAGTTACCCGGAGAAAGACGTGGTGGTGATGACGATTTCACTCGACGGCGGCGATGGCGCACCGATCAAAAAATTTCTCGATGAGCACCACTACACCATGCCGTCGGCGCACGATAAAGGTATGGTTTTGGGACGCGCGATCAACGCACGCGGCGTGCCGATGACGTATATTATCGACCGCAATCAGAACATTGTTGCGCGCGGGATGGGGCCACTCGATCTGGATCGCCCCGATGTGAGAAAAATGATTCAAAACCTCGTGGTTTAGAGTTACTCTTACTACGTTAATATTTTCCATATTCTCTTAAAGGTTGCCGCTGTCTAAAAATATGCGAAATTATACTTTATTCGTTTTTACTTTTTATCTATTACTTTAATTTGAAATGTACTAAATTATGACTGATGCTGAAAATAATAACCATTTGCAATCATATTCATTTGCCGGCACCTGTTTTTACTTTTAGTGATTGCTTTACATTGTAATGTATTGGATTGTCGCCGTGGTCTGGTCTTTTGACCAGCCATGATTCTATGAGTTTAATTTTTTACTGTTATTATGGTAATTTTACCGGCTGGTGAAAATACGAGGCTGGGGCGGTTGTACTTCATCCAAGGTGGGTTGGAACACCAACCAAGGCGGAATGGCCTGGTCTTTTTACAAGCCACTTTTCTATGATTTATCGGGGAACTTTCTTTGCAACCTGAAGAACAGCTGGGTGCACCTCGTCGGCATCTACGCCATCGCCACCGTGCTCAGCCTCGCCGGCGGCTGGCTCAGCGGACGCCTCATCCGC
>JANPOH010000489.1:0-2282 GCA_031427895.1 Betaproteobacteria bacterium | reverse complement strand
GGCTGCTGCCTATATCCGCGCGGCCGAAGGTGGTTTCCCCGACTATACTGGTGGTGACTTTTTATCCGGGCGCGAGTCCCGCGGTGATCGCCTCGTCTATCACCGCGCCGCTGGAACGCCAGTTCGGGCAGATGCCGGGCTTGAAGCAGATGTCGTCCACCAGTTCCGGCGGCGCGTCGGTGGTGACGCTGCAATTCACGCTGGATCTGGAGCTCGATTCCGCCGAGCAAGGCGTGCAGGCGGCGATTAACGCGGGCGCCAACCTGTTACCCGCGGATTTGCCCGCGCCGCCGGTGTACAGTAAGGTGAACCCCGCCGACGCGCCGATACTCACGCTCGGCATCACCTCGAAAACGCTGCCCCTGACCCAGGTGCAGAATCTCGCCGACACGCGCGTGGCGCAAAAAATTTCGCAGGTCACCGGCGTGGGCCTGGTGACGCTCTCCGGCGGACAGCGCCCGGCGGTGCGCGTGCAGGCCAATCCGTCGGCGCTGGCGGTCAACGGCCTGAGTCTCGAAGACGTGCGCCAGGCGGTGGCCGCCGCCAACGTCAATGCGGCGAAGGGCAGCTTTGACGGCCCCGAGCGCGCCTACACCATCGACGCCAACGATCAACTCAAATCGGCGAACGAGTACCGCAAGGTGGTGGTGGCCTACCGCAACGGCGCGCCGGTGTATTTGTCGGACGTGGCGGACGTGGTCGATGGCGCGGAAAACACGCGCCTCGCGGCGTGGATGAACGACACGCCGGCGATCATCATGAACATTCAGCGCCAGCCCGGCGCCAACGTGATCGAGGTGGTCAGTCGCATCAAGGCGCTGCTGCCGCAGTTGCAGGGCGCGCTGCCGGCAGCGGTGGATGTGACGGTGCTGACCGACCGCACCGTCACCATCCGTGCATCGGTTGCGGACGTGCAGTTTGAATTGCTGCTGGCGGTGGCGCTGGTGGTGATGGTGATTTTCGTGTTTTTGCGTAACGTGCCGGCGACGATCATTCCCAGCGTGGCGGTGCCGCTGTCGCTGGTGGGCACTTTCGGTGTGATGTATCTCGCCGGATTCTCCATCAACAACCTCACGCTGATGGCGCTCACCATCGCCGCCGGCTTCGTGGTCGATGACGCGATCGTGATGATCGAAAATATTTCGCGCTACATCGAGGAAGGTGAGACGCCGCTGGCGGCGGCATTGAAAGGCTCGAAGCAAATCGCCTTCACCATTATTTCGCTGACGTTTTCGCTGATCGCGGTGCTGATCCCGCTGCTGTTCATGGGCGACGTGGTGGGGCGGCTGTTTCGCGAATTCGCCATCACGCTGGCGGTGGCGATCCTGATTTCGGCGGTGGTGTCGCTGACGCTGACGCCGATGATGTGCGCGCGCCTGCTGCGCCACACGCCCGCGGCCGAGCAGAGCGCGTTTTATCGCAAGACCGGGCAATGGCTCGACACGATCATCGCGTGGTATGCGCGCACGCTTACTTGGGTGCTCGACCGGCAGGCGGCGACGCTCGTCGTCGTCATCGGCACGCTGGTATTGGCAGTTGTTATGTATGTATTTGTTTCTAAAGGATTTTTTCCAATACAAGACACTGGCGTCATTCAGGGCATTTCGGATGCCGAGCAAACGGTTTCGTTCGGGGCCATGGCCGAGCGGCAGCAATTGCTGGCGCAAAAAATACTCGAAGACCCGGCGGTGGAAAGCCTGTCGTCGTTTATCGGCGTCGATGGGCAGAACGCCACGTTAAACAGCGGCCGCATACTGATTAACCTCAAACCGCACGCGCAACGACCGCATGCCGCGGAAGTGATCCGGCGCATCCAGGAGCGCACCGCCAAACTCGAAGGCATCACGCTGTACATGCAGCCGGTGCAGGATCTGTCCATCGAAGATCGCGTCAGCCGTACGCAGTTCCAGTTCACGCTTGATACCGCGAATATCGACGAACTTGGTATCTGGGTGCCGCGGCTGGTGGAGCGTCTGAGTCAGTTGCCGCAACTCACCGACGTGACCAGTGATTTGCAGAATCAGGGCTTGCAGGCGTATCTGGAAATCGACCGCGATACCGCCGCGCGCCTCGGCGTCACGCCGGCGGCGATCAACACCGCGCTCTACAACGCCTTCGGCCAGCGCATGATCTCGACGATATTCACGCAGACCAGCCAGTATCGCGTGGTGCTCGAAGTCAAACCGGAGTTTCGCATCGGCCCCGAAGCGCTGTCCGAAATTTACGTGCCGGGCGCGGGCGGCACGCAGGTGCGGCTGTCCACCGTGACGCGGTTGCTCGAA
>JANPOH010000488.1:0-14312 GCA_031427895.1 Betaproteobacteria bacterium | reverse complement strand
GCCGTCGAGCGAAGTGAGCAACTCGTCGGCGTACTTCGTGATGGCTAGGTAGTAGCCGGGGATCTCGCGTTTTTCGACCACTGCGCCCGTGCGCCAGCCGCGTCCGTCGATGACCTGTTCGTTGGCGAGCACGGTCTGATCCACCGGATCCCAGTTCACCACCTGCGTTTTTTTGTAGGCGATGCCTTTTTCCAGCATGCGCAAAAAAAGCCATTGGTTCCAGCGATAATACTCGGGCTTGCAGGTGGCGAGTTCGCGGCTCCAGTCGATGGCGAAGCCCAGCGACTGCAACTGCTTTTTCATGTAGGCGATGTTGTCGTAGGTCCACTTCGCCGGCGGCACGCCGTTGGCCATGGCGGCGTTTTCGGCGGGCAGGCCGAAGGCATCCCAGCCCATCGGCTGCATGACGTTAAAGCCTTTCATGCGGTGATAGCGCGTCAACACATCGCCGATGGTGTAATTGCGCACGTGCCCCATGTGCAGCTTGCCCGACGGATAGGGAAACATCGACAGGCAGTAATATTTGGCCTTGCCGGGCGACTCAACCGCCTGGAACGCTTTTGCGTTATCCCAACAGGCCTGCGCGTCGCGTTCGATGATCCGGGGGTTGTATTTTTGCTGCATGATGCGCGGAGGGGGCGGGGGTGAGTTGCGAAAAAAATTGCGGAAACGTGAATTACGCCACGATTATACCTGTAAGCCTTGGTAACATCCGCTGACAGACGAGCTGGATCAACGATGAGGAGTCCCCGATGCTGAAGTTCTTGACGTGCGTACTGGCGCTGTTGTGTGCAATACCCGCGACCGCCCGAACGCTGACGGTGGAGAGCGTGGTCAGTCCCGCGTGGGTGGAGCGGGCGGGCGGACGCGAACCGCTGACGGTCGGCATGCAACTTAACGACAAGGATAAGATCGTCACCGGCGAACGCGCGCGCGTGTTGCTGCGTATGGCCGAAGGCAGTGCGGTCAAGCTGGGCGAAAACGCCACGCTTGGGCTGGACGGTCTGACGGAACAAAAGACCGCGGATAACCATCCGCTGATCGGCGCATCGCTCGATGTGTTGAAGGGTGCGTTTCGTTTTACCACCGGCGTGTTCAGCAAATCGCGCGCGGAGCGCAATGTGAACGTGAGGATTTCAACGGTTACGGCGGGCATCCGCGGCACCGACGTGTGGGGGCGCTCCAACGATGAGCAGGATGTGGTCTGCCTGCTTGAAGGCCGAATTTCCGTGCGCCATGAGCAGCACGAATTTGTCATGAACGAGCCGCTGCAATTTTTTATCGCGCCGCGCAATGCCCCGCCGCAGCCGGTGGGCAAAGTGTCGCGGGAGCAGATCGACACGTGGGTGCGGGAAACCGAAATCGACGAAGGCCAGGGCGCTACGCGCGCCGGCGGCCGCTTTCGTGTCGAGCTCGCGCGTTTTGCCGATCAAAGCGCCGCGCGCGAACTGGAGTCGCGCCTGAAGGCGGCCGGCTACCCAGCGGTGATTGACCCGGTAGCCGGCGGCCAATACGCGGTGTGCGTGCTGGGCATCGCCACCGCGAAAGATCGCGATGCGCTGGCGGCGCGTTTGAAAGCGGTGATGAGCGGCGCGCCCGCGACGCCGGGGGCCTCCGCCGCAGCCAAAACGTATTGACGCGAAGCCATGCCGTATAATCGGGCGCAACTTTAACATTGCGCTTGATGATTCCCGCTTTTCTTACCGGCCTTAACGAACCCCAGCTCGAAGCGGTTACGCTGCCGCACCAGTCGTCGCTGATCCTCGCGGGCGCGGGCAGCGGCAAGACGCGCGTGCTGACCACGCGCATCGCGTGGCTGATACATACCGGACAGGCCAGCCCGCTGGGGCTGATCGCGGTGACGTTCACCAATAAAGCGGCGAAAGAGATGCTCACGCGCATTTCCGCCATGCTGCCGATCAACACCCGCGGCATGTGGGTGGGCACCTTTCACGGCTTGTGCAACCGCATGCTGCGAACGCATTACCGCGAAGCGAATCTGCCGCATCTGTTTCAGATACTCGACAGCCAGGATCAACTGGCGCTCATCAAACGCCTGATGAAGCAGATGCATATCGACGACGAGCGTTATCCGCCGCGTCAGGCGCAATGGTTTATCAACGCCGCCAAGGACGCCGGCAATCGCGCCGCAGAGGTGACGCCCGACGACGAGTTTTCACGGCGCATGACCGAGGTTTACGCCGCTTACGACGCGCAGTGCCAGCGCGAGGGCGCGGTGGATTTCGCCGAGCTGCTGCTGCGCTCCCACGAGCTGCTGGCGCGCAGCGCGGTGCTGCGCGAACACTACCGCGCGCGCTTCAAGCACATACTCGTGGATGAGTTTCAGGATACCAACAGCCTGCAATACCGCTGGTTGCAGTTGTTGAGCAGCGAGCAAAGCTGCATTTTCGCGGTAGGCGACGACGATCAATCGATCTACGCATTCCGCGGCGCCTCCAGTGCCAACATGCAGGACCTGCAAAAAGATTTTCATATCGAGCGCGTCATCAAGCTCGAACAGAACTATCGTTCGCACGGGCATATTCTCGATGCCGCCAACGCGCTGATCCGCCACAATCGGCGGCGGCTGGGCAAAAACCTGTGGACCTCCGAAGGCAAGGGCGAGCCGCTGCGGGTGTATGAGGCGGCGACCGATCTTGAAGAGGCGGCATTTATCGTCGAAGAAGTGAAGGCGCTGCGTAACGACGGCGTGGCGCTCGGCGGTATGGCGGTGGTGTACCGCTCCAACGCGCAGTCGCGCGTGATCGAACACGCGTTGTTCAATGCCGGCGTGCCGTATCGCGTGTACGGCGGACTGCGCTTTTTCGAGCGGCAGGAAATCAAGCACGCGCTGGCGTATCTGCGGCTGGTGGCGCAATCGGACGACGACGGCGCGCTGCTGCGGGTTATCAATTTCCCCACCCGCGGCATCGGCGCGCGCAGCCTGGAGCAGGTGCAGGCAGTGGCGCGCGAGCGCGGCATCAGCCTGTGGGATGCGGCGTGCGCCAATACGTTGTCGGGCAAGGCCGCGTCCAGCATCGCCGCGTTTGTCGGGCTGATCGAAAAAATGCGCCAGGCCACGCACGGTTTGCCGCTGCCGGAGGCCATCGAGCATGTCATCGAGCACAGCGGTTTGAATACGCACTACCAGAACGAAAAAGAAGGCGCGGATCGTCTGGAGAACCTGGCCGAATTGGTGAATGCCGCGGCGGCGTTCGTGACCGAGAACGACGTCGCACTGGTGATGGGGGAGGAGGGTGGCGCTACCGCGCTGGAAATGCCGCCTGCCGCCCCGCCAGACGGCAACGACAGTGTGCTGGCCTCGTTTTTAGCGCACGCCGCGCTCGAAGCGGGCGAGCATCAGGCCATCGCCGGCGCGGACGCGCTGCAAATGATGACCGTGCATTCGGCCAAGGGGCTGGAATTTCACGCGGTGTTTATCAGCGGCATGGAGGAAGGCCTGTTTCCCCACGAGAACAGCCTGAATGAAGCGGATGGCATCGAGGAAGAGCGGCGGCTGATGTACGTGGCGCTCACGCGTGCGCGGCGGCGGTTGTATTTGTCGCTGGCGCAAAGCCGCATGCTGCACGGACAGATGCGCTATAACGTGCCGTCACGGTTTTTTCATGAACTGCCGGAAAACCTGCTCCGGCGCATCAATTCTCGTCCGCGCTATCAGGATAACGGCGCGCAGCGCGCCGCCGCGGTGATTGCGGCTCCTGCCGCACGCCTTGCGCCGGACGCCTCCTTGCCTTGGCGTATCGGGCAAAGCGTCCTGCACGCGAGGTTTGGCGCCGGCGTGATTGTCAGTGCCGAGGGGCGCGGCAAGGACGCGCGCGTGCAGGTGAATTTTCGTGATGCCGGTTTGAAATGGTTGTCGCTGGAATTCGCCAATCTGGCCGCAGCGTAATACCAATTACCGATTACCGATTACCAATTCCATTTTTTTGAATAAATCATTATGCCGTTCTATCAGCCTTGTGAGAACGGAACATTAGTTCACTATTGAAATAGAAATGGAATAAGCACTCAGGCGCTGTTGTTCGTCTCCGCGGGCGGCGTGCCGCCCGCCACCGCATCGATATCGAAGATGTCCTTGTAGGCGGCGTAAATCGACGGTATCACCACCGGCGCGAGCAGCCACACGCCCAGGTCCAGCGTGCGCGCGGCCATGGCGAGCGGGGTCACCAGCATCAGCGCGGCAAATATCACCACCCCGTACACCAGGAACGCGGACAGATTGCGCCAGCACGCGGCGAGACTGTAGAGCATGGCGCGCCCCGGTTTCAAGTTGTTGAAATACGCCAGCAGCGGCGCGAACCACAATGCCATCATCAGGGGAATCGACAGCGCCCAGCCGGTGAGAATCGACAGCGTCGCCTTCGACACCGCCTCGCGGATGTCGTGTACGTTTTCGGGCGTGACTTTCTGTTGCGCGGTGAATTTGAACACTGCGGTGATCGCATCGCCGCCGATCACCGAAATAATCAGCAGCACCAGCAGATTGCCGGCGAGTGAAATGCCGCCGAGCGTGAGCAGCGCGCCGGTGTTACGCACAAAGCCCGACAGCAAGTAGCCGTAGGAGAGCGGTTTGCCGTATTCCAGCGCGCGGCAGCCCTCCATCATGCCCACCAGCAGCACCGGCAGCGCGAGCATCACCACCAGGCCAAACAGCGGTATCAGCAACAGCACCTTGATCGCGACAAACAGCAGGCCCACGAACAGCACCCATTGCAGCGGGCTGGTCTGAAACAATGCGACGCCCTGCTTGATCCATTGCCAGCCTCGGCTGGCGGTGACGGTGCGAATTTTCATGGCGGTGATTGTTGAAGTCGGGACTTATTCTATCCCCGATTCGCGGCGGCTACGATGGCAATCGCGGCACATCGCGCTCGTGCGCGATGTGCGACGCCAGCATGCGCTGGAAGTGGTCGGGGTCCTTGGCGTGGGTCATCGCGCCCGCGCGCGGCAAATGCAGATCGTAGAGCCGTGACACCCAGAAACGCAACGCCCCGGCGCGCAGCAGAGCGGGCCAGGCGGCATGTTCCGCCGCGGTGAAGGGGCGCACGGCGTGGTACGCCGCCAGCAGCGCCTGCGTGCGCGCCGGATCGAGGCGGCTGTCCGCCTGCATGCACCAGTCGTTGACGGTGATCGCCACGTCGTAGAGCAGCGCATCGGTGCAGGCGAAATAAAAATCGATCACGCCCGCGACTTCGCCGTGGTGAAACAGAATATTGTCGCGGAACAGATCGGCATGGATCGCGCCGCGCGGCAGCGCTTCAAAGTGGTGCGTTTGCTGCGTGCCGATTTCGCTTTTGAGCAAGGCGGCGTCGGTTGCGCTCACAAACGGCATTACCAGCGGCAGGGTGGCGTTCCACCACGGCCATCCGCGCGGGTTGTCGATGCGGCTTGGGTAACTTTGACCCGCGACGTGGATGCGCGCCAGCACCTGCCCCACTCTGGCGCAATCATCGGCGCCGGGGTTGATAATGTCCTTGCCGGTCAGGCGCGTGACCAGGCTGGCGGGCTTGCCGTTTAAAGCGCCAAGGTAGGCGCCGTCACGACCGGCAACCGGCGCGGGGCAAGGCACGCCGTGCCCCGCGAGATGCGCCATCAGGTTCAGGTAATACGGCAGTTCCCGCGTGGTGAGTTTTTCAAACAGCGTGAGGACGTAGCGGCCCTCGCTGGTGGTGACAAAATAATTGGTGTTTTCGATGCCGGCGGCGATGCCCTGAAGATCGACGGTCGAGCCGACCGCATAATTTTCGAGCCAGACGCTTAATTGTTCCGGCGTGACGGTGGTAAAGACAGACATCGGGATAGCGTACCGTGTTCAGTAAACCGTGTACAGCAAAAAGCGCGGCTATCAACCGCGCTTTGGGCGTGCGGCAAACGGATTAACGTTAGAAGCTATGAATCACCCACATCGGTGGACGCAAGCCGGTGTCCTGCGGGTGCTGGCGGGTGAATTTGCCGTCGCCTTGCTGATCGATCAGGTAGTACGGCGTGCCGCCGCCGGCGGGCGTGACCTTAATCATGTAAAGGCGACCGCCGATGCGATGTTCTTCGACGCTATCCTGGCCGCGCTGTTTGATGGTGATTTGCGGTTCCAGCGCCGGGTCAAGCTCGAAGCCCTTGGGCGGGGGCGGCGGTTCCGGCGCCGGTTGCAGATTGGGCGGGCGATTTTGCGCCGCCACGGGCAGGGTGGCACCAAGCGGCAGCGCGGCAAGCAGGGTGGCAAGTAAGGTGGTGATGGGGGCACGCATAAGGTATCCTCGTTTCAACTTCGATTATCTGCTTTTCGCCGGCATTTTGAAAGCGACGGCGTGATTTTTGATTTCCCCTTTATTTGCCCGATTTCATCATGAAAACCCTGCTGCTGGTTGACGGTTCGTCCTACCTTTATCGCGCGTTTCACGCCATGCCCGACCTGCGTAGCAAGCGCGGTATGCCCACCGGTGCGATTTACGGCGTGCTCAACATGCTGCGCCGCCTGCACAAGGACAACCCCTCCGCGCTCTCCGCCTGCGTGTTCGACGCCAAGGGCAAGACCTTTCGCGACGACGTCTACCCCGCGTACAAAGCGAACCGCCCGCCGATGCCCGACGAGTTGTCGTCGCAGATCGCGCCGCTGCACGAGGCCATCGCCGCGATGGGCTGGCCGCTGCTGATCGTCGAGGGCGTGGAGGCCGACGATGTCATCGGCACGCTGGCTCGCGCGGGCGAACACGCCGGCATGAAGGTGGTGATTTCCACCGGCGACAAGGACATCACGCAACTGGTGACGCCGCACGTCACGCTGGTCAACACCATGACCAACGAGGTGCTCGACGAAGCGGGCGTCGCGCAAAAATTCGGCGTGCCGCCCGAACGCATCATTGATTATTTGTCGTTGATCGGCGACACCGTGGACAATGTGCCGGGCGTAGCCAAGGTCGGCCCGAAGACGGCGGTGAAGTGGCTCGCGCAATACGGCACGTTGGACAACGTGGTGGCGCGCGCGGGCGAGATCGGCGGCGTGGTCGGCGAGAATTTACGCAAGGCGCTGGATTGGCTGCCCACCGCGCGCGGCCTGCTCACCATCAAGTGCGACGTGCCGCTGCCGGTGACGCTGGAAGCGCTCGATCTGAAACCGCAGGACACGCCGAAGCTGTTGTCGCTATTCGAGGATTTCGATTTCAAGTCGTGGCGCAAGGAGCTTGCGCCCGCGTCAGAGCCGCCCGCGCCCGCGGGTGAGCTGTTCGCGCCCGAGCCGGCGGCGGCGCAATACACCGCCAACACCGCACGCCAATACGACACCGTCACCACCGATGCGCAACTCGACGCATGGCTTGGCAAAATCCGCGCGGCAACGCTGACCGCGGTGGACACTGAAACCACCAGCCTCGATCCGTTCAAGGCGCGGCTGGTCGGCATTTCGTTGGCGGTGACGCCGGGCGAGGCGGCGTACATCCCCGTGGGCCATCAATATCCCGGCGCGGGCGATCAACTCGCGCTCGATCACGTGCTCGCAAAACTCAAGCCGTGGCTGGAAGATGCGCGTGCGCCCAAGCTCGGTCAGCACCTCAAATACGACACCCATGTGTTCGCCAATCATGGCGTGCGTTTGCGCGGCGCGGCGCACGACACGCTGCTCCAATCGTATGTGCTCGAAAGCCACAAGCCGCACGACATGGATAATTTAGCGGAAAGACATTTATCAATAAAAACAATAAGTTACGATGAAGTGACCGGCAAGGGCGCATCGCGCATCGGCTTCGAGCAGGTGTCGATCGAGCGCGCGAGTGAATATGCCGCCGAAGACGCCGACATCACGCTGCAACTGCATCACGCGTTGTACCCGCGGGTGGCCGCTGACGCAAAACTGCTGCACATTTATCGCGACATCGAAATGCCCGCGATGCAGGTGCTGCAGTCGATGGAGCGCAATGGCGTGCTGCTCGACGTGAAGCTGCTCGGCGAGCTGTCGCGTGAATTCGGCGCGAAGATGATCGAGGCCGAAGCGAAAGCGCACGCGCAGGCGGGGCAGCCGTTCAATTTGAGTTCGCCCAAGCAGATACAGGAAATCTTGTTCGACAAGCAAGGCCTGAAGCCGGTGAAAAAAACGCCCACCGGCCAGCCCTCCACCGATGAAGATTCGCTGGAACAACTGGCGCTGGATCATCCGCTGCCCAAGCTGATCCTCGAATACCGCGGCCTCGCCAAACTGAAATCGACCTACAGCGACAAGCTGCCGAGCATGATTAACCCGGATACCGGGCGCGTGCATACCAACTACGGGCAGGCGATTGCCGTCACCGGGCGGCTGTCGAGCAACGAGCCGAATTTGCAAAACATACCGATCCGCACCGCCGAGGGGCGGCGCATACGCGAGGCGTTTATCGCGCCGCCGGGCTGCGTGATTGTGTCCGCCGACTATTCGCAGATCGAATTACGCATCATGGCGCATATCTCGCGGGACGAAAGTTTATTAACAGCGTTCGCCGCCTGCGAAGACATCCATCGCGCCACGGCTGCCGAAATATTCGGCGCGCCACCCGCCGAGGTCAGCAGCGAACAGCGGCGCTACGCCAAGGTAATCAACTTCGGCTTGATCTACGGCATGTCGGCGTTCGGCCTGGCGAAGCAGTTGGGCATCGAAAACAACGCCGCGAAACTCTACATGGAGCGCTACTTCGCGCGCTACCCCGGCGTAGACGCTTACATGAAAGACACGCGCGAGATGGCGCGCAATCAAGGGTATGTGGAAACCGTATTCGGACGCCGCCTATGGCTGCCGGAAATCCGCAGTACCAACCAGGCACGGCGTCAGGGCGCCGAGCGCGCTGCGATCAACGCGCCGATGCAGGGCACCGCCGCCGATCTCATCAAGCTGGCGATGATCGCGGTCAATGACTGGCTGGTGAATGAAAAATGCGCGACCAAGCTCATCATGCAGGTGCATGACGAACTGGTGCTGGAAGTGCCGGAAAATGAACTTGACCTGGTAAAACAATGCCTGCCGCAATTGATGAACGGTGTCGCGGCGCTGGCCGTGCCGCTGGCGGTAGAGGTGGGCGTGGGGCCGAATTGGGACAAGGCGCATTGAGCCGTGAACAATGCAATGGATCCACATTAGTTTTTTCGCTTAACAAGGGGTCAGTATGCTGGAGTCCATTAGCAGGACGGCTTTATTCGCCGGCTTTGCCGAGGAGCGCATGAAAGATATTGCAGCGTTCTCGCGCAAGGTGACGTATGAAGCAGGGGACCACGCCATCGTCGAAGGGAGTGCCGAGCAGCACCCCGATTTGTTGCTGCTGCTGGAGGGCGAGGTGGATGTTGAAATGCGATTTTCGTACTTGCCGATGGACGGCGCGATTAATTTGAAAACCATCGGCGGCGAGGTATTTGGCGAGATCGCCTGGCTGCTCGGGGATAAGCGCTCCGCGAGCGTCAAGTGCAAGCGCCACTGTCAAATTCTCATCATCGACGGCAGCCGCTTGACGGCGTTCTGCAAGGCGCACCCCGCCGAAGGGCTCGCGATCATGAGCAGAATCGCCCATCTCTTGGCGCGGCGTGTGGTGGATCTGAGCAAGCAGTTGAAAAACAGGGAACTGTTGTTGTGATGGGCACGTCACACGATGGATTTTTTGCATGGGCACCGCCGAACTAATCCGCCTCATCAAGGAAATCGGTCGTGGCAGGAACGCGGCACGTCATAACGCCTGCCGCAATTTTGATCAACGGCGTAGCGGCGCCGGTCGTACCGCTGGCGGTGGAGGTGGGGCAGAATCGGGGCAAGGCGCATTGAGATACCTCGGTGACGGTTGTTAAATATCTTTTATAAACAAATACTTATAATACTTTTTCCGGTTGCTTGTCGCAGGCTTGGCCGTGCTTGAACTCGATGAAATTCTGATATAACATGTAGACATGTTATCTTCTCCTGAGGGGTTTCGTTGTGAACTTCAATATCTACCTCGACGAGGCGACCGGGCGGCAGTTAGTCGCGGCGGCTGAACAAAGCGCCGAAACAAAAAACGCGCTGATACGCAAGGCAGTGCGCGAATGGCTGGCGCGCCACTGCAACGCGCAATGGCCCGACGAAGTGCTGTCGTTCAACGGCGTCGCCAAATTGCCGCCGTTTGAAAGTGGCCGCGAAAATCTGCGACCGCCTGCCGCGGATCCCCTGGCGTAACGTCGAGTGAAATACCTGCTCGATACCTGCACCGTCAGCGATTTCGTCAAGGGGCAGCCCGGCGTACTATCGAGAATCAAGGCGACGCCGCCGAATTGGGTGGCGGTATCCAGCGTCACTCGGATGGAAATCGAATTCGGCCTGATTTTGAACCCGGAGCGGGCGCGCAAATTGGCGTCCGTGCTGGATGCGTTTCTGAATGCCATCACGACCTTGCCGTTCGACGCCGCGGATGCACAGGCCGCGGGGGCCGTGCGCGCATCGCTGCAAAGCCGAGGCCAGCCTATCGGGCCGTATGACGTGCTGATCGCAGGCTGCGGCATGGCTCGCGGGTTGATCGTCGTCACCTCGAACGCGGGTGAGTTTCAACGTGTGAGCGGGCTGGTGGTGGAGGACTGGCGGTGACTCTGCGATGCGCGCGGTAGAACTAATCCGCCTCATCAAGGAAATCGGTCGCGGCAAAAACGCGGCACGCGACCTGAATCGGGATGACGCGCGAGCGTTGTTCACCGCCATGCTGGCGGGCGAAGTTGCCGATCTGCAACTGGGCGCGGTGCTGATTGCGCTGCGTATCAAGGGCGAATCGCTGGATGAACTGGCGGGCTTTCTGGAGGCGTGCGAAGCGTGTTACCCGCATTTGACCGCGCCAGTGGTGGCGAATGGAGCCGTGCCGGTGGTGATCCCCGCGTACAACGGCGCGCGGCAACTGCCGAACCTCACGCCCCTGCTCGCGCAACTGATCGCGCGCGAAGGCGTGCCGGTGCTGGTGCAGGGCGTGATGCGCGACGCGGGGCGGGTGTCCACGTGCGAGGTGTTCGAGGCCATGGGCATCACGCCCGCGCGTTCACGTGATGACGCGCAAACACAACTCGCCGCCCGCAACTTGGCTTTTATGTCGCTCGACGTGCTGGCGCCGCCGCTGGCGCGCGTGCTGGCCTTGCGTCGCGAGATCGGCGTGCGTAGCTCCGGGCACACGCTGGCGAAAATGCTGCAACCGTTCGCCACGCCGGCGGTGCGGCTGGTGAGCGTGACGCATCCTGACTACCTCAAACGCATGCGCGAATTTTTTACACGGCATGCGAGCGGCGCGTTGTTGCTGCGCGGCGCGGAAGGCGAGGCTGTCGCGCATCCGCGGCGCGAACCGGCGTTGGAGTGGTGCGAGGGCGGAACGTCGCAAACCTGGACCGCCGCCGCGGAGGTTGATCCAGCGCTGCCCGAAAGCCGCGACGCCGCCGCCACGGCGGCGTGGATCGCCGAGGTGTTGGCGGGCACGCGCGCGGCGCCTGCGGCGATAGGGCACCAGGTGCGCTGCTGCGTGCGCGCCGCGCAACCACCGGGTAATAAATAACAGGGAAATAAATAAGTGATAAAAAACAGATACTTATGTGAGTTATTGGGTTTCGCCGCCGTGGCCATTGCGCTGTCGGGCGGCGCCGCGTTTGCACAAAGCGTTGCGCTCCCGCGCCACGCGCCGCATCCCGGCGGGGTGGCGGTGGTGAAGCTCGGCGAGACGGACTCGCATCCGCTGGAGGTGATGTTCGAGGGCAGGCGCGTGCTCACCGTCAAAACCACTGCTGGCCTGCTGGCGGTAGTAGGGCTGCCGCTGGACACCCAGCCCGGCAAGCAGACCCTGCACGTCAAGGCGGGCGAAGGCGCGCTCAAGCTGTCGTACGCCACTGCGTTCGAGGTCAAGCCCAAAGCCTATCCCGCGCAGCATCTGAAAATCAGTTCGCGCTTCATGCAGCCTTCCGAGGAAGATATCAAGCGCAACGAGCGCGATCAAATCGCGATTGCGCGCGCCAAGGCGCACTGGAGCGACGAAGCGCCCGCGAGCTTTGCGCTGGATATTCCCGCCAGCGGGCCGCTGTCGGCGCGCTTCGGATTGCGCCGCGTGCTGAACGGGCAGGAAGGTTCGCCGCACGCCGGCCTTGATGTGGCGATAGGCTCGGGCACGCCGCTGCGCGCGGCGGCGGCGGGCCGCGTGATCGCCACCGGCGATTATTTTTATTCCGGCAAATCCGTGTTTGTCGATCACGGCCAGGGCTTCATCACGCTGTATATCCACATGAGCCGCATCGATGTGAAAGAAGGCGATAGCGTCGAGCGCGGCGCGACGCTCGGCCTGTCAGGCGCGACCGGGCGCGTGACCGGGCCGCATTTGCATTGGTCGGTGCTGCTCAATGGCGCCTATGTGGACCCGGAGCTTTTTTTGCAAGCGGCGCGGTAGCCTCCCGCACGCGGACAAAGGGGTCAGTTCTTGACCTTGCATGTCATAGGTGCAAGGTCAAGAACTGACCCTTTCTCCTTCTTGTTCGCTCATCCTGCGCTTGCTACGCCTTCTCAATCTCCGTCCTTCGCGCCTGAAGTTCGTCCAATTTCTTTTTCAGAGCAGCAATTTCCTTCTTGATCTTTTTGAGCTCGGCCTTGTTCTTGTCCTTGCGCAGACGATCCGCGCCAAGCTCTTCGGCGATGTAACGCTCAAGTTGACTGCGCAAGACCTTGATGTAGGGATTGCCCCATACGGATCCCTCGCGGTAATCAAGTTTGCCGGCGCGTATGCCTTTCACAATGAAGTCCTGGTCCACGCCGAATTCCTTCTTGGCGGTTACGTCGCTGAGGGTTGCGCCTTTGCGAGTCCATTCACCGTATTCAGCCAAATGTCACCTTCCAGTCAGGTTATTTTGCGTGGGGATCACTGCCGGTTTGCGGGTCAGTCGATAATGCTTTGCGAAGTTGTTTTTGTTTTCGCCGCAACTCATCCGCCTCGATCAACTGTTCCAGTGAGCGCACGGTTTCAGGCTGTGCGCGGTCGAAGCGCTCGCCATAACACTGCTCGATAAACGGTTTCAGCGGAACTTTCCACGGCTCTTGCCGCTCGTTGGCCAGTGAGCCGAACTTCTTTGGATTCATTCCCAGTTCACGCGCCATCTGGATGTGTGCATGGCTCAAGCTGAATCGCTGCCTTGCGTCAAACCACGGTTGCAACCTTGATGGGATGCGATTCATCTACCCGTGCCGCCCTGCAGTCCCGCCATCCGCCCCAACACCTCGCACACCGACGCCGTATCGTGCTGCGACAGCCCCTGCGCCATCGCGGTGGTGTAGAGCGGCGCGCACGCGGTGAACAGCGGTACCGGGCAATCGACGGATTTCGCCATGTCGCCGATCACCTGCATGTCTTTCTGCCACATTTCGACTTTCATGGCGGCGGGCAGATATTTTTGATCCACCATCAGCTTGCCGCGCAGTTGGAGTGCGCCGAGCTTACGCTGCCGCGCGCTTACGAGAAGTCCGTTTTGACCGACTTGTCAGTCCTCGCGTCTCTTGCGCGAAAGCCAGCATACTCGCTAAAGCGTTATTGACAGCCTCGGAAGTCGGAAACACCTTCTGAATCTCGGGCCGCAAGACCACTACGTTGCTCGCCTGCGTAAATTTCCTGAAATATTTGCCGCGCACGCCAACGCCGAGTTGCGCGCGCTTCAATTCAGGAATGGTCTGATCATCCTTTTTCGTAGATGTCTTTTTCATATCGAGTCGCCTTTCGCGCGCTGATGATTCGAACATTGTCGCGGCGTTCGGTGTGAACTACCACGAGAAGCCGCCCGTTATTTGAAACGCCAAAAGTCCGGCTTCGATCTTCGGATTCGAAGTGATCCGTGTCCGCGAAGGTCAGCGCCAACCCGTCGGCAAACACGCAGACGGCCTCATCAAAGGACACACCGTGTTTCCGCAAACTACTCGCGGCCTTTCGAGCATCCCATTCAAATTTGAACACGTAGTTTACCTGATTGACCAAATACGGGCGAACATCCGTCTGGTGTTGTGCTCACTGGGGATAGCGACTTAATTTGAGCCTGACCCCTTTGACTTGGCGTGATATGTTTACTGCTGCGCTTGTATGTCCTTCACCACATCAAACACAACGTCGAACCGGGTAATATTGAAATTATCGAATGGCGGTTCGGAAGCATAAATCTTTTCCGCAAATATCGCCTTGGATAGAGCCACTTTGTTTCCAGCCTCATCCACTATGTCTTCACAGTTACGGTCGTAAATGATTTTTTCATGCTCCTCGTTAGGGTTTGGCGCAGCTTTTAGCTTCGGGATAGGGCTTCGTCCGGGCGTCGCGCTAAGT
>JANPOH010000487.1:0-4009 GCA_031427895.1 Betaproteobacteria bacterium | reverse complement strand
CGACACGTGGCAGGCATCGGCGCCCTTGCCAAAGTGCTTTTCGCGGGCGACGGCAACGATGTATTTGAGTTCGGTGAGCGTCATGGCGCTATTGTGGCGCTGACCGATGGATTGGTGCGGCGCAGCCCGCGTTAAGCCAAGTCGATGCTAACAGCGCGGCTTGGCATCGCGGCTTTAATCTGCTGACCGATGCGATAGAGCAGCGTCTGGATTTCGCGTTTGAAACCACTCTGGGGGCGAGCAGTATTCCACGCGCGCTGGCGCAAGCCGCGGATCAAGGGTTCGAGATCAACGTATGGTACGCGGGTCTTGCCACGCCGGAACTGCATCTCGCCCGCGTACGTTCGCGCGTGCAGGCGGGCGGGCACGATATTCCCGAAGCCGCGATTCGCCGCCGTTTTGAGCACAGCCGAATGAACCTGATTACGCTGCTGCCGAAACTGGCGGCGCTGCGGGTCTACGACAATAGCGCGGAGGGCGATCCGCAGACGGGCAAGACGCCCGCGCCGGTGCTGGTGCTGCACTGTGTGCGAGGCCGGATACAAAACCCCAAGGGCTTGCCGTTCGCGCCGGAGTGGGCGAAACCGATCGTGGCGGCTGCACTGAAATTGCAGGGGTAGCGCGCAACGGTGCGTGTTTGTGTAAACTGCGTTTTCCGCAGTTCAACCTGACACGAAAGCATAGTATGGAATCCATGCAACTGAAGGCACGGCGTCACACGGTACAGGATCTCGGCAGCGCCATCGATCTTTGCTACACCAACGGCTGGACGGATGGATTGCCGGTGGTGCCGCCCACCGCTGATCGCGTCACCGCGATGCTGGAGGCGGCGAAAATCGATCCGGCGAAGCAGCTCGCATTTATCGAGAACCGGCAGATTTCGGTGACGGCCGAAAAAGTCGCCATCAACGCGGTGATGGCCGGTTGCAAGGCTGAATACATGCCGGTGGTGGTGGCGGCGGTGGAAGCGATCGCCGATCCGAAATACGGCTACCACGGCCCGGCCACCAGCACCGGCGGTTCGGCGGTGTTCATGGTGGTGAACGGCCCGATTGCCAGTGAACTGGATATCAATTCCGGCGACAATTTATTTGGCCCCGGCTGGCGCGCGAATGCGACCATCGGCCGCGCAATCCGTCTGGTAATGCGTAACGTGATCGGCACGCTGCCCGGTGAACTCGATCGCAGCAGCATGGGCCACGGCGGCAAGTACAGCTTTTGCATCGCCGAAAACGAAACCGACACCAGCCCGTGGCAACCGTTTCATACCTCGCGCGGTTTTCGTCGCGATCAGAACGCGGTAACCGTGTTCGCCGCGTTCGCGCCGCATCAGATTTCCAACGGCTTGAGTTCAACGCCCGAAGGCGTGCTGACGACGATGTGCGCCAACATGCGTATGTCGGCGGGCACCAACCGCCGCCCGCAATATGCGCTGGTGTTTCCCGGCGAACATCAACTGGTGATGAAAAAAGCCGGCTGGTCGCGCGAGGACGTGCAGAACTATTGTTTTGAAAATGCCAAATGTTCGATTGCCGAGATCAAGCGCGCGAACCTTGCGCCCGGCCCCATCACGCCGGAAGACGAAACCACAAAAATTTCCGTGGTGGAAACGCCGCAGGATTTTATTGTGATCGCGGCAGGCGGCATCGCAGGTGTGCAATCGTCGTACATTCCGGGGTGGGGCGGCAAGAACGGGTCACAAAGCGTGACCAAAGAAATTCGCAAGGCGTAAGGCGTAAGGCGGTAATGGATTGATTTTAATCTGCGTTTATCTGCGTTTATCTGCGTTAATCTGCGTCAAGGGATTTTGAATTTATTCATCAAATTAACCAAAGGAGCACAGCATCATGACAGTGCAGATTCTGGATCCAACCACCGAAGTGTCGGGGCGGCGCATCGCCTACGCACGGCGGCCGCAATCGATGGAGGGCCTGCGTATCGGGCTCATCGACAACACCAAGCACAATTCCGACCAACTGCTGCTGCGTATCGCGGGCATCCTCGAAAAAGAGCATGGCTCCAAAACGCACATCATTCGCAAGAAAAAAAGCTCGGGCGCCGCGCCGCACGCCGAGATCATCGAGGAATACAAGGCCAACTGCGACGTGATCGTCGCGGGCGTCGGCGATTGAGGGTCATGCAGCTCGGGCAGTGTGCTCGACAGCATCGTATTTGAACAGCAGGGCATTCCCTCGGCGTCGATTATTACGCACGTGTTCCGCGCCACCGGCGCGGCGATGGCGCGCACCTGGGGGTTGGAAGGTTTTCGCTTTCTGGAAATGCCGCATCCGATAGCCAATCTCACGCCGGAGCAGTTGGACGAGCGTGCGAAGGCGATTACGCCCGAAGTGGTAAAACTGTTGATGGAAGGGCAGGTCGGCTGATAGCGCGCTCCTGCATGACCGGCCATGATCGGCCACGAGGGGCGCTACGTCTTTCGTGGCCGTTTTATTTGATTCGGCCCGCATGCCGCGCGACGTCACCCTGAAAATTAACGCGGAAATCAGCCGCATGCTGACGACGGCGGAGGTGCGTGAAGCGTTACCTGCGCTCAGGCAAGTTTGCCTGCCGCCTGCAAGGCGTCGTAGCGTTGCGCCAGTGCGCGGTAGAGCGCGTCCGGTAACTGCGCATCGGCATCGCTCATGGCTTCGAGCAGTTCGGCCATATGCACGTTGTCTTCCGCGCCGTCCCACATTTTTTTGTAATCGCCGCTTTTGTAGCCGCGATCCTGGCGCAAGTGATTGAGCACGTTTTTCGATACGTATTCGCGAAACAGCGCGGCGGGCGTGAGTTCGCAGGCGGCGAACAGCAGCGCCAGCAGCGGCAGGTTCAGCCGCCGCACCGCCGCCATCGCGGCAAGCAATTCGAGCTGCCGGCGGATATCGAGTGTGTGCAACTCGTAGCGCGTGCCGTCGAATTCGAGCGTGGCGGCCGCCGCCCAATCCGCGAGCATCGTTTTCGCCGCGACAGGCTTGTCGCCGGCGGCGCGTAATAAATATTCCGACAACACAAAGTGCCAGATGTCGATCAGCTCGATGCGTAGTTGCGGCATGTCGGGCGACTGCTTTTTCCACCACTTCCAGCCGTAGTGTTCGAGCGCCTCGGTGGCCTCGACCAGCACCGCGCGCAGATAGGCGTGGCGTTTTCCGAGCCAATCCGCGTCGATTTTTTGGTTCATGCGCTCCTGCAAGTCGAGCATTGCGAGCAGCATGCCGGGGTTGGGCGAGTGCATGGCATTCCTTATGGATTTATTTTGCGTGCGGTGATTATCTCTGTTTACCCGAAACGCCACAATTGCGTTACCCTCCCCGGCGCAATGAATCCCAATTCCGAAGATCATCTGCCCGCGCACATCGCGCGCTCCATTTCGCGCGAAGCCCTCGCCGACCTGCCGATCAATCGCTATCACGGCGCGGTACATCTGGTGACCACGCCGCACGAATTGGCGCAGGCGCTTGCCGACATACGCCAGGAGCGCGTGACCGGCTTCGATACCGAAACGCGCCCGGCGTTTCGCAAGGGCGAGGTTTACTTGCCGTGCCTCGCGCAGGTGGCGACAGCGCGCGCGGTGTACCTGTTCCCGCTGCGGTACACGGAAATGTTTCCCGCGCTGCACGAGCTGTTATCGGAGACGCACTGCGTGAAGGCGGGCGTGGCGCTGGCGGATGATTTGCGCGCGCTGAAGAAGCTGTTTCCGTTTAACGAAAAGACTATTGTTGATCTGGGTACTGTCGCGCGCCGCCGCGGATTGGAGCAAACAGGCGTGCGTAATCTGGCGGCGATATTTCTCGGGTTTCGCATTCCCAAGGGCGCGCGCACGTCCAACTGGGCGGCGCCGCGTTTGACCGAAGCGCAAGTCACCTACGCTGCGACCGATGCGTGGGTGTGCCGGGAGCTTTATTTGCGGATGGAGAGTTTGGGGCTGCTACAGCAAGGATGAAGGCGGAAGGATGAAAACCAGCAAAAACACACCACCCGTGCGTTTTTTCACCCTTCACCCTTCACCCTT
>JANPOH010000486.1:0-30453 GCA_031427895.1 Betaproteobacteria bacterium | reverse complement strand
CCATTTCGAACCGCTTTTTCACGAAACGAATTGCGTTAGAACGTCTTGAGGAATGACAGCAGGAACTTGCCTTTGCTTACGTCTTTGAACCCCGCGGTCGGGCCTGAAACACTGGGGACAACACCGCTGTTACCCCAGCAGTAAGCGTTGTTAATCGCGCCGACCGGCGGGCAGACTCCCGACGTATTGGTATCGGAATAGGCGGCGGTAATCGTGCCGAAGCCGATGTCTTTACTCACGCCGATCTTCCAATCGGTGTAGTTGGCATCCGTGAAGCCGCCGGTTGCAACCGAGCGATTGACCTTCTGGCGGCCTACGTGACCGATCAGGGTCCAGCCGCCGCCCGCATCGTAATTGGCGTTCAACTCCAGATAACCGGAACCGCGCGTTTTTTCGTTGAGTCCGGCGCCGCCAACCCAGCCGATGAAATGGCTGGAGGTTGCGTGCGAGTATTTTACCGTCAGGAACTTATAACCGATCGCACCATAGAGCTCCTGTGTGTTCGGATTGGCCAAGGTAAACGGTATGGATGAACCTTTGCCCGGATAGTTATAGGCGATGTAGCCGACGTCGTAGTTCCAGTTGCCGCCTCCAAAGGGGTTCTTGATGCCACCGTAGACGTCGATCTCGACCGAGCCGCTGCCTGTCCAGTCTTTCACCCACGTGATCGACGACGCCCACGCACCCACATAAAAGCCGCTGCCGTGCAGATAGTCAACGCCGGCCTGAATCGCGGGACGCCCGTGCGTCTGGCTAATGCCGCGAAACAGATAGTCGGAAGTCACGCCGACGTTGAAGCTCCAAGGCGAGGCCGGCGCGGCAGGAGCCGCCGGGGTTTGCGCGAAGGCGGAGGGTGCTGCCAATGCTGCGGTAACGGCAGCGCTAAGAGCGAGTTTACGCATGATGATCCTCTGGTTAATTCAAGTTTAAAAATGTAGACCGCAACGTTACTAAGCAAAACCCGCGCCTGATTATTGCTGCGACTGATTCTGCATGAATTCTAGATCGCTTTGTGGAATTGGCCGAAGCTTCTTGTTGATTTATCAGGGAATTTTCTTCGTCTGTTGCAAAAAAGTCAGTACCACAAAGTGCATCGCGATTCGCGGCATCGCGACCTTTCGATTTGATGCACGAAATCCGCACCGTCCGAGTGCAAAGCAAAACCGACTGCACCGAATCAGTGCGACCACCTGCGGCACACCAAAGCTAACTATCTGTTTTTATTCAGAAAATTGCAACTGGTACGGTATGTGCAATAGGGAGTGCATGCACTAATCGTAGAACGTACCCGTCGCCATTTTTCTGCAATTTTATTGATCGAGCACACAAGGGGACACCATGAAACTCGTTACAGCAATTATTAAACCGTTCAAGCTTGATGAGGTGCGCGAAGCGCTTTCCGCCATCGGCGTCTCCGGCATTACCGTTACCGAAGTCAAGGGGTTCGGCCGCCAGAAAGGCCACACCGAGCTGTATCGCGGCGCGGAGTACGTGGTGGATTTTCTGCCCAAGGTAAAAATCGAAGCCGCGATCAAAAGCGACATGCTCGATCAGGTAATCGAGGCCATCGAAAAAGCCGCCAACACCGGCAAGATCGGTGACGGGAAAATATTTGTCTCTGAACTCGAACAAGCCATCCGCATACGCACCGGTGAAACCGGCGCCGACGCAGTCTAAGGGGAAATGTAATGAAACGACTCGCTGTTATTTTTTCGACGCTGGCCATGCTGTTGTGTACCGGGCTCGCCTCGGCACAGGACAAACCTGCTGAAAAAGCGGCGGGACCCGCTGCTGCCGCTGCACCGGCCGCCGCCGCGGCTGCCGCAGTGCCGGCCGCGGCCGCGCCTGCTGCAACAGCCGCACCCGCCGTCGCCAAACCCACGCCCAACAAAGGTGACATCGCCTGGATGCTGACCTGTACGGCGCTGGTGCTGATGATGAGCATCCCCGCGCTGGCGTTGTTCTATGGCGGCATGGTGCGCGCCAAGAACATGCTGTCGGTGCTGATGCAGGTGTTCGTGGTGTTTTCGCTGGTGGTGGTGCTGTGGTGCATTTACGGCTACAGCCTCGCCTTCACCGAAGGCAACCAGTTCATCGGCGGATTTGACCGGCTATTCCTCTCCGGCACGTTTGACGCAGCCAAGGCGGAGTTCTCCACCGCGGCCACGTTCAGCAAAGGCGTGGTATTGCCGGAACTGGTGTTCGTGGCGTTCCAGGCGACCTTCGCGGCCATCACCTGCTGCCTGATCCTCGGCGCGATTGCCGAGCGCATCAAGTTCTCGGCGGTGCTGATTTTCGTGGTGATCTGGTTCACGTTTGCCTATCTGCCGATCGCGCACATGGTGTGGTTCTGGGCCGGCCCGGATGCCTACACCGATGCCAAGCTGGTCGACAAATTGAACTCGACGGCCGGCATGATATGGCAGTGGGGCGCGCTGGATTTCGCCGGTGGCACGGTGGTGCATATCAATGCGGGCGTTGCGGGTTTGATCGGCGCTTACATGGTGGGCAAGCGCGTGGGCTTCGGCAAAGAGGCCATGACGCCGCACAACCTGACCATGACCATGGTGGGCGCGGCGCTGCTGTGGGTGGGCTGGTTCGGCTTTAACGCGGGCTCCGCGCTGGAAGCCAATAACACCGCCGCGCTGGCGTTCATCAACACCTTCCTCGCCACGGCGTGCGCGGTGCTGACCTGGACGTTTGCCGAGTGGATGTTCAAAGGCAAGCCGTCGATGCTGGGTGCGGCATCGGGCGCGGTGGCCGGCTTGGTGGCCATCACACCGGCGGCGGGTAACGTCGGCATTCCGGGTGCATTCGTCATCGGCTCGGTCGCCGGCATCATCTGCCTGTGGGGTGTGAACGGCCTGAAAAAGATGCTGAAGGCCGACGACTCGCTGGACGTCTTCGGCGTGCATGCGGTGGGCGGCATCCTCGGTGCGTTACTGACCGGCGTGTTTTGCTCGCCGTCGCTCGGCGGGCCGGGCTTTGTATCGGACTGGGTAACGGGCAAGGTCACCTCAGCCGCCGATTACAAGATACTCGATCAGGTCATCATTCAGGCGCAGGCGGTGGGCGTGACAGTGGTGTGGACGGCGGTGGTTGCGTTTGCCGCCTTCAAGATCGCGGACATCATCGTAGGCTTGCGCGTGAGCGAGGAAGAAGAACGCGAAGGTCTCGACATCAACTCGCACGGCGAGACGGCGTATCACATGTAGTTGAAACGTGTTGGTGTGGTAAGAAAGCGCGGCTTCCTCCCCGCGCTTTCCACGGGGCGTCCGTTCGCAAGAACGGGCGCTCTTTTTTACGCCCGCGTTACGGTCAGTGATGCGCGTTGTGGCGTTCGCCCTTAATGTCGCGCACTTCCACCGACAGTTCCAGCGACTCGCGCTTTTTGTCCGCGAGTTCAAACGTGAGCTTCAGCGGCACGCGCTCGCCGGGCTTCATCTGCTGCTTAAGGCCCATCAACATCACGTGATAACCGCCGGACGCGAGCTTGACGGTTTTGCCGGCGGGGATATCGATTCCGTCCACCGGAAACATTTTCATCACGCCGTTTTGCAGCGTCATGTTGTGAATTTCAACCGATGCGGCCGCGGGGCTTTCCGCGCTCAACAGGCGCACCGCACTTTTGCCGGTGATTTCCATGAAAGCGCCGGTGGCTTTTTGCGCGGCGACGGTGCCGCGCACCCAGGCGCCTTTGACTTCGACGGATTGCGCGTTGACGCCCCACGCGCCGCACGACAGTGCCAGAGCGAGGGTGAATCTCAGGGGTGAAGTCACAAATATTCCTTTAAAAACAATTACTTACAATACATACCGCGCCAGGTCTTCACTCTGCGCCAAGTCTTTCAGCCGCGCATCGACGTAAGCGCCGTCGATCACCACCGTCTCGCCGCTGTGTTTGCCGGCATTGAACGACACGTCTTCGAGCAGCTTTTCCATCACCGTGTAAAGGCGGCGCGCGCCGATGTTTTCGGTTTTCTCATTCACCTGCCACGCGATTTCGGCGAGGCGCTTGATCGCATCCGCGCCGAACGCGAGATTCACTTCCTCGGTGGCGAGCAGCGCCTCGTATTGCTTGACGAGGCTGGCGTGGGTGTTGGTGAGTATCTGCTCGAAATCGGATACCGACAGGCTGTTTAATTCCACACGGATCGGAAAGCGTCCCTGCAACTCAGGGATCAAATCGGACGGCTTGGAGAAATGAAACGCGCCGCTGGCGATGAACAAAATGTGATCGGTTTTAATCATGCCGTACTTGGTGGTGACGGTGGTGCCCTCCACCAGCGGCAACAGATCACGCTGCACGCCCTGACGCGACACATCCGCGCCGGAGGATTCCTGCCGCCCGGCGATCTTGTCGATTTCGTCGAGAAACACAATGCCGTTTTGCTCGACGTTGTTCACTGCCTGCAGTTTCAGGTCTTCGTCATTCACCAGCTTGATCGCTTCCTCGTCGGTGAGCAAATTCATCGCGTCGCGCACTTTCATTTTGCGCGTGCGTTTTTTGCTCGTGCCGAGATTCTGGAACATGCCCTGAATCTGCGAGGTGAGATCCTCCATGCCGGGCGGGGCCATGATTTCCATGTGCGCCTGAATGCCCGCGACTTCGATCTCGATTTCCTTGTCGTCGAACTCGCCTTGGCGCAGCTTTTTGCGGAATTTCTGCCGCGTCGGGTTCTCGGCGTCCTCGGACGCCGCACCAAAATCCGGCGGCGGCGGCAACAACACGTCGAGCACGCGCTCCTCGGCGGCGTCTTCGGCCTGACGGCGCACCTTGCGCGTGGCCTGCTCGCGCATATCCTTGATCGCGGTTTCCACCAGGTCACGAATGATGGTATCGACATCGCGCCCGACGTAGCCGACTTCAGTGAACTTCGTCGCCTCGATTTTGATAAACGGCGCATCCGCCAACCGCGCCAGCCGCCGCGCGATTTCGGTTTTACCGACTCCGGTAGGCCCGATCATCAGAATGTTTTTCGGCGTGATCTCCTGCCGTAGCGGCTCGGCCACCTGCTGCCGCCGCCAGCGGTTACGCAGCGCTATCGCGACCGCGCGCTTGGCGTCATCCTGCCCGATGATATGGCGGTCGAGTTCGTGAACAATTTCCTGCGGAGTCATGGCGCTCATGGCGTGAGGGGTGAGGCGTGAGGGGTGAGGCGTGGTCGGGGTTGCCCTTCGCGCCTCACGTCAGTTCCTCGATCGTGTGTTGCTGATTGGTGTAGATACAAAGATCACCGGCGATTTCGAGGGATTTTTTCACGATGTCGCGCGGCGCGAGGTCGGTGTTTTCATGCAGCGCGCGCGCCGCCGCCTGCGCAAACGAGCCGCCGCTGCCGATGGCGACGATGCCCAGTTCCGGCTCCAGCACGTCGCCCACGCCGGTGATGATCAACGAGTGTTCGCGATCCGCTACCGCGAGCATGGCTTCCAGACGGCGCAGCATGCGGTCGGTGCGCCAGTCTTTCGCCAGCTCCACCGCCGAGCGCATCAGATTGCCCTGATGTTTTTCGAGCTTGGCCTCGAAGCGCTCGAACAAGGTGAATGCATCGGAGGTGCCGCCGGCAAACCCGGCGAGAATTTTTTCGTGGTACAGGCGGCGGATTTTGCGTGCGGTGGATTTCACCACCACGTTGCCGAGCGTCACCTGCCCGTCGCCGCCGAGCGCGACGATGTTGCCGCGACGCACCGAGAGGATGGTAGTGCCGTGAAAGACTTCGGGATTCATGCGGTTACCGTAGGGGGCGTGGGGGGCGTGGGGACGTGTTACTGCTGGTAGATGGTGCGCAATGCGCGCGTTTCAAGGGCGGATTATAGCCCGGCCATTGCCTTACTCCACCTTGAACACAATCGGCACCACGTAAGGCGATTCAATCGCCTGCGCGCCTTGCCGCGCGGGAATAAAACGCCAGGTTTTCACTGCTGCCAGCGCGGCTTCGTCCAACGCAGAATGCCCGCTAGATTTTTCGAGACCGACGCTGGCGGCCAATCCCTCGGCGGTCACCAGCACACGTATCAATACCGTGCCCTGATCGCCGCGGCGTCTTGCCGCCAAGGGATACGCCGGGCGTGGATTGTTCAGATACGCCGCATCGGAACGCGGCGGCGTCACCGGTGCGACCGCAGGTGACGATGGCGCGCGCGGCGCTTCCGGCGGCGGTGGCGCCGGCCGCTGCTCAGGCACCATCGCCGCCGCCGGGGATGGCGGTGCATCGGGTGGCAATGGCGGCGCAGTGAGTATCGGCGCCTGCGCCGGTTGCATCGTCTGCGGTTGGCGGACGGCAGGCTTCGCCAATTCGGGCGGTGCGCGTTCGGCGCGGGTTTCCATCGGCAACGGCCGTGGTAACTCTGGCGGCACGGTCTCGGGCGGGTCCTGCTTTAACAACTCAACGGTCAGTGGAGGCAGCGGCACATCGCGCCGCGCGACCCAGCCCGGCAATAGCGTCAGCAGCAACACATGCGCGGCAAGACTGGCCGCAACGCACAGCGTCAGCGATGCGGAGTGGTGTGGCCGAAGTGATAGGGGCGCGTCAAAGGACATTACATACTATTTAAAAACAAGTGGTTACTGACGACTGGCGGCATGGGGGCAGGCTCGCGCGAGGCGCAATTATCGTCCGCTTTGCGCAGTACGACAAACGCGCCACACGCTGCCTCATCGCCTAAAACTGCGCGCGCAAACCCAGTTGTCCGCTACGCTTGCCGAGCGGCGCGATGTCTTTCAGAAGCGACACGTGGTTACGCGCATCTTCGTTCAGCAAATTGACGCCGCGCAGAAAAAGCTCGACGCTGCCCTGCGGCGCCGGCATCTTCAGCCGATAGGTCAACGCAGCATTGAGCAGGGTGTGACTATCCGTCGGCAGCTCGTTGGCCGACACGCGGTTTTGCGCCGACATCCACGTGGCGTCCACGCGCGCGCCCAGCGCGCCCCACTGATAGTCAAGGCCCACGCCGAAACGGCGCGGCGCGATTCTCGGCAACGGCAAGCCCGTGCCGCGGTCATCGGCACGCACGTAGTCAAACTTCAGCCGCAGGTCGAGCGTGCTCGCGCGATCCAGCAGCCGGAATTTGCCTTCGGCCTCCACCCCGCGAAAGCGCGCCGGCGCCGCGCGGTAGGCGAGTTCGGGCAATACTTTCTCGCCGGTGTTATCCGAGAAGCCGGGCGTGATGGTTTCAGGCGGGTTCAATTCGCCGTCCGCGCCGCGCGTGTTGTCGCTGTTGAAGACACCGATGTAATTTTTGAAGCGGCTGTGAAACGCACCGATGCTGCCCGAGTGCGCGCCGGAGCGCATGCGCAAAGCCGCGTCGAACGAGCGTGATTTTTCGCGGGCGAAGGTCGCGTCGCCCACTTCATACGAGCCGGTCGCCGCGTGCGGGCCGTTGGCATAGAGCTCGTAGTATGTGGGCGCACGTTCGGTCACGGTGCCGTTAAACGCGAGCGCCAACCCCGGCGTAAAGCGGTAAAGAGCGCCCAAGGCACCGCTGTTGCCGCTGAACGTGCGCGATTGCGCCGGATCAAACCGCGGCCCGGCGCCGCCAAACGGCGTAACGCCGCCGCCTTGCGAACTGACTTGCGTGCGCTCGTGACGTCCGCCGAACATGAGTGTTAACTTCCCGGCCGACAATTCCTCGTAAATAAACAGCGCCTTGCTGTCCGTTCTGGAGGCGGGCACAAACGCTTCCGCGCCCAGCGCCGAAAAATCGGCCTGGCTGAACTGCAAGCCCATCGCGCCTTTGAGCGGCCCCAGATCGCGGTGGGTCACTTCCAGCCGGCCTTCGTGACCCTTGTTCCTGAAATCGGTGGCCGGCACGCCGGCGTCAAGTTCGGTGTGCTTGTAGTCGGTCTTGCCGAACTTGAATTTCACGCCGTTGATGAAGGCGCCCATATCGCGCACTTCGCCGGCAAGGTCCCAGCGTTTGCTTTCCATGTCGATGGTGACTTCCGGTTCGGCGACCGTTCCGTATTTGCTGTCGAACGACGAAAACGACAGCCCGACGTAGCCTTTCTCCCAAGTGGCCGAACCGCCGATGGCGCCGCCGCTGGAACGCGATGCGCTGTTCGGCAGGACGCCATAGGTCACGGCGCGTGCGGGATCGGCCGCCTGCAAACGCGGCGAAATATTGGCGCCTTTGATCCTGAGATCATCGGTCTCACGTGTGTGCACGTCGGCATGCAGCGCGATGCGCCCGTTGCCGGCTTCCAGCACCGCGCCGAATGCTTTCTCGGACTCGGCGCCGCCGGCGCGCGCCTCCACCCTGCCGCGCACGCCCTTCAGCGACTCCTGCGGAATGCGGTTGTCGATCACATTGACCACGCCGCCCACCGCGTTGCCGCCATAAAACAGCGCTGCGGGGCCGCGCACGACTTCGACTCGCTCAACCAGCAACGGATCCATCGGCACCGCGTGGTCATTACTCAGCGACGACGCATCCAGCACGCCCACGCCGTTATTGAGTATACGAATGCGATCTCCTTCCAGACCGCGTATCACGGGGCGGCTGGCGTTCGGCCCGAAGTAGGTCGAACTCACGCCGGGCATCTCGTTCAGCGTTTCGCCCAGTGTCGAGCGCCGCAACAAGAACAGATTGGTGCCTTCAAGCACGGCGGCAGGCGACGCGAGATTGAATAGCTCGCTGCCCAGCGGATTACCGGTGACGATCACCGGCGACAGTTGGATGGGACTCCCCGGCACCGCCGGGGGTTTGACCGCGGGGGTCTGCGCGTGGGCGGAAACCGCCAACGCAGCAGCCACCGCACATGCGATGCGACTGACCATTGTTTTCTCCTGTGGAATGCATGACTGCACGGCGCGCAGACCCGGGCATTGCACAGGCCGCGCGTGGTTTCAGATCACAGCGGCCGTACTAACTTACGTACTCGGCCGCCGCACGTCACAGGAGAATCGGAGGGCCCCGCGAGTGCGCGGGTACAGCCTCAGCGGCGAGGCGGGGATTAAAGGTGTAACCAGCGATGGTCGCCGGAAATTCGACGAACACCGGCGGCGCGCATGACCCATGCATGCCGCCCAGCACTTGCCCGAACGCAAGATCGAAGGCGCACAGACTTGCCTGACCGGGCGGCGGCTGGTATTCGTCCTCATCATCGTGCGTGTGCCGTTCGTGGTCAAGGCCGTGCGCGTCGTGTGCATGTGCGTCACTGCCGGCATGCCACGCGGCATGCACGAGCGCACCCTGCTGCGCAACCAGCAGCAGGAATACGCAAAGGTAATGGAAAAACCGGCGCGCCATCAGGGGTTCGGACTCAAGCTCGCAAGATCACGGCAAACACAGTGGGCTATTATTTGGCGGTCGTCAGCACCGCGTCGGTGAGCCGATAGTAAAGCCCCATCGGATCGTCTTTCAACACCGTGAGTTTGCCGGTGAGCAGTATCGGCTCAAAACCATATTTGACCGGCGTCTTGGCCTGCACTTCAACCATTTGCTCCGGCCCGCCGGGCAAACAGAACGAGCACGACGGCGGCAGCGCGGCAAGGATAAAGCGCGACTGTTTTTCGCCCATGTCGAGCGGCATCATGAAGCCCTGGATTTTCACTTCCTTCTTGTCTAGCGCGGTGATCGACTTGGAAAACTCCGGCACGAACTTGTCTTTTTGTTTGACGGGCTTGACTTCGCCCAGCGTTTTCCATGACAGCACGCCTTTGATTTCGGGCAGCTGCTTTTCCGCCCACTGCGATGACGGTTGTGCGTCAGCCGAGGGGTCTTTGGCAAACAGATCTTTGCCGGCGGCGGGGCCTTTTTGCTGCGCCCACGCGGCGGCAGTGACGCCGATCAATAACACCAGAACAGCACTCAGAAATTTCATTGCCTTCTCCTTCAAATATCGCGTGTGACAGGCAGTTTACCCGCAACCGCCTAAATATCAATAAGTATTTGTTTTTATTGATATTTTACCATCAGTGCTTGTGCTTCATGCCGCACAGTTTACCAATGCCCAAGCCCTTGCAATCCTTGGAAAGCTCGGCATGACAGACTTTCTCGCCCTTGCCGGCCTCCAGACATTTCGCGGCGGCCAAATGGGCGTCCGCCATCGCGCGATGATCGAGAATATCTTTTTTGACTTCGGCGGCGCTGTGCGGCTTGTCGGCCTTTTTGGCATTGTCCTGCGCCAGCACCGGCACGGAAGCCATCATCATTGCCAACAGCAGGGAAATGCCTGATTTGTTCATACGCCACTCCTGTTATCCAGAATAAGACACTAGCCGCGCGCCAAAGTGCCCGCGATGTCGGTGCGGTACGCGCGCCAAGCCGGTATCAGCGCGGCCACCACGCCCACGCCGGCGGCCAACGCCAGCACATACCACTCGGCCTGCACCCAAATCCAGCCGGTGACCGACACCTGCTGCGCGGCCTTTAAGGCATGGCCGAGCACTTCCGTCAGTGCGTGCCCCAGCGCCACGCCCAGCACGCCGCCGATCAGCGCCAACAGCAGCCCTTCAAACAACAGCAACATCATCAGCGTCGCGGGCCGCGCACCGAGTGTGCGCATGATCGCCAGATCATAGCGCCGTTCGTTCAGTGCATTGTAGAGCGCGATAAACACGGATAGCCCGGCGCTGAACACCAGCACCAGCGCAAAGCCGCGCAGCACGTCCACGCCGACGCCGACGATGCTGAAAAGCCGCGCGGTCTCGTACGCGGGGGAGGCCGCCTGCATCGCGGAGTTGTTATTCACGTAGCGCGGCAACATCGCCGCCGCGATCGGCGAGGCGTACTGAATCAACAACGCGGTGTATTCTTTTTCTTCTTCCTTCATCTGGTTGGCGATGTCGTTGATGTCCTTGATCTCGTGATGATCGGCGTGCATCGCCCACACGCTTTCGACGCTGCAAATCACCAGCCGGTCGAGCACCGTGCCGCTGCGCTCAAGAATGCCCGCCACCACATACGGATGCGCTTCGTGCGCATCGCCCGCGTCACCCATGCCGTGCGAGCCATGAAACTTGTCGCCCAGCTTTAGCCCGGTGCGCGCGGCCACGTCCGCGCCGATCACCACGTCAAGCACTTTCTCCCAGCGCTTGCCTGCCGAGAATTTGGCGTCGTAGTGCGCCAGGTAATCGTGGGTCGTGCCGACAATGCGCGCGCCCTTGTAACTGTCGCCCAGCGCCAGCGGTATCGCTTTTTTCACCATGCGATGCTTCGCTATCTCCAGCGCCTGTTTATACGGAATATTTCCCGTCGGCACATCCAGATGATAAATGCTCGACAAAATCACCTGCATCGGGCTGCCCTTGGCCCCGATCACCAAGTCAATCCCTTGCGCGTCACGCCGCATGCGTTGATCGAGCTGCGTGGTCGCCAGCAGCAGCAACACGATGGTCGCCACGCCCAGCGCCAGCAGCAGAATATTGAGCAGCGTGTTGAGGCTGCGCGCCTTCAGGTAAGCGAGGCTGATGGTCGCGAGGTTCATGCCGGCTCCAGGTCGTAATGATTCGGCACCCGCGATTTGATGCGCTGATCGTGGGTGGCGATCACCAGCGTTGCGCCGCACCGCTGCGCCTGCGCCTGCAATAAATCGAGCACTTGCAGGCAGCGCGCATCATCCAGATTCGACGTCGGCTCGTCGGCGAGCAGCAGCTTCGGTTTATTCACCACCGCGCGCGCCACCGCCACGCGCTGCGCCTGCCCGTGCGAGAGCTCATGCGGATGCGCGTTCGCCTTGTCGGCCAGGTCTAGACTCGCCAGCACCTCGCGCGCGCGCGCCGCATCCTGCGCTTTGCCCGCCATGTACTGCGCCAGCAGCAGATTGTTCAACACCGTGAGGCTGTCGATCAGATGCAGGCGTTGCAGCACAATGCCGATATTTTTACCGCGAAACCGATCCAGCGCCGACGGCGACAGCGCCATCACATCCTGCTCGGCCACGCGCACCTGCCCGGAAGCCGGGCGCAAAATGCCCGCCAGCACATGCAGCAAGGTCGTCTTGCCGCTGCCCGACGGCCCCAGCATCAGCCATTGCGCGCCCTGCCCCGCGCGCCAATCATTGACGCGCAGCACGGTTTTACCGTTGTAGGCATGGGTAAGCTGGCTTACGGCGAACATGGCGGCGAGCTCCAAAAGTGAAAAAACATTTTACCGCTACCCGCGCAGGCTTGCTGCACGCATTCCCCCGGCCCGTTTATACTTCAAAATCCCGCCATGAAACGTATTTTCATTTTCTTGATCGACGCCTACAAGCTGCTGCTGTCACCCTTTTTCGGTCAGCAGTGCCGCTTCTATCCGACCTGTTCGAGCTACACCAAAGAGGCGATTGAAGTTCACGGCGCGCTGCGCGGCGGCTGGCTGGGGGCCAAACGCATTGTGCGATGCAACCCGTGGTGCAAGGGCGGCGTGGATGAAGTGCCGTCGGCCAATCAAGCCACTAAGCGCTGACGCGGCACACCAGCCCTTTCAGATACTCGCCCTCCGGGAAACTCAACAGCAGCGGATGATCCGCAGCGGCGTGATGCCAAGCCTCCACGCGCGCGTTTACACCGGCGTCCAGCGCGGCGCCCGCGACGATTTTTTGGAACAGGTCGGCGGACACGCCGCCCGAGCATGAGTACGTCATCAGCACGCCACCGGGATTGAGCAATTTGAACGCAAGCAGATTCGCGTCCTTGTAGGCGCGCGCGGCTTTTTCGGCGTGCGCGGCCGTGGGCGCGAGCTTGGGCGGATCGAGCACGATGATGTCGAAGCGCCGTCCCGCGTCACGAAATTGCCGCAGGGTTTGAAACACGTCGCCTTCGATCCAGTCGGCTTGCGGCAAATTGTTCAGCGCAGCGTTTTCGCGCGCGGCGGCGAGCGCGGGGCCGGAGCTGTCGATGGCGGTGACTGCTTGCGCGCCACCGGAGAGCGCGTGCAGCGCAAAGCCACCGCTGTAGCAAAAGCAATCGAGCACCGTCTTTCCATCTGAAATAATATTTAAAAACAGATGGTTATCGCGTTGATCGAGGTAGTAGCCGGTTTTGTGTCCCGCTTCGATGGCTACCTGGAATCGCAGGCCGTGTTCGTTAACGATCAGCGGGCCGGTGAGCGCGTCGCCACGCAGCAGTCCGCTGCGCGGCGGCAAGCCTTCGAGTTCGCGCACATCGGCATCGGAGCGCTCCCACACGCGCGCAACGTTCGGCAGCGACAACAGCGCATCGGCAATCGCATCGCGCCAGCGCTCGGCGCCTGTCGCCAATAGTTGAACCACCACGGTGTCGCCGTATTGATCGGCGATCACGCCGGGCAAGCCGTCAGATTCGCCATGCACCATGCGCGCGGCATTGGTGACGCCGCTTGCGAGCAGGCCCGCACGGGCACGCGCGGCGGTGGTGATTCTGTCTTTGAAAAAAGATTCATCTATCGTTCGATGCGACCAATCCCACACCCGCGCGGTGATCTGTGATTTCGGGCTGTAGGCCGCAACGGCGAGTGTGACGCCATCGGCAGACTGCACGACCACGGTGTCACCCGCTTGCGGTGCGCCGTCGATACGCGCCACCGCGCCGGAGAACACCCACGGGTGGCGGCGCTTGAGTGATTTTTCACGACCGGGTTTGAGGATCAGCTTCGCTTGCGAAGCGACCCTGGACGCGCCGTCCGACGCACGCTCATGCGCCTCACGCTTCGCCCCCATCGCCTCACGCCTCACGTTTTTCGCTTCGCACGCGGATGCGCCGCATCGTAAACCTTGGCGAGATGCTGAAAATCCAGTTGCGTATAAACCTGCGTGGTGGAAATGCTCGCGTGACCCAGCATCTCCTGCACCGCACGCAGGTCGCCGCTCGATTGCAGCACGTGCGAGGCGAATGAATGGCGCAGCATGTGCGGATGCACCGCGGCATCCAGTCCGGATTTTATCGCCCATTGTTTGAGCCGCAACTGCACCGAGCGCACGCCGAGCCGCGCGCCGTTGCGGTTGATGAACAGCGCGATTTCTCCGCCGCCGGCCAGTTCGCCACGCAGCGGCAACCACGCATCCACGGCGACCAGCGCGAGACGCCCCACGGGAACCACGCGCGTTTTGCCACCCTTGCCGGTGACGCGCACGGTGCCGTCGGCGGGGTCGATATCGCCGAGCGCGAGGCTGGTCAGTTCAGACAGGCGCAAGCCCGACGAATAAAATAATTCAAACATCGCCTTGTCGCGCAGCGCAAGGCTGCTGTCGTCGCTGAGGTTCATCAGGCGCGCGGCTTCGTCGGGCGACAAGGCGTGCGGCAGTCGCTTGGCGGCCTTGGGCGCGCGGATGCCGACGCAGGGGTTGGCGCTAAAGCCGCAGTCGCGCGCGAGGTAGCGATAAAAACCGCGCCACGCCGAGAGCATGCGCGCGATCGAGCGGCCATCGAGGCCGCGCGCGTGCAGTTGCGCGACAAAGCGCCGTATTTGATGCACTTGCAGCGTGTCGAGCGGGCTGGTGTCGGCCAGTTGTATCAGCGCTTCGATATCGCGCGCGTAATTCGTGGTGGTATTGGCGCCAAGGCGGCGTTCGTGCGTCAGATGCGCGATGTATGCCGACAGGTATTGCCGCGCGGGCGAACGCGGCGGTTCGGGTGTTGACACCGTTACCGCGGCGACCGCAGTCACGCCCACCGTCAATCCCGCCCTTAATCTAAATGCCGCGCCAGCGCGGCGGCAACGATGTCGCCCATGCGCGACAGGTAGAGCGTGCCCATTCCGGCATAGAAGCGATGGGGGTCTTCACTGGCCAGCGCGAGCAGGCCGCAACACGCGCCGTCGCGCAGCGCGATATAGGCAAACGATTTGAGCAGCGGCGCGGCTTCGCCAAACAGCGCCGCCGTGTCCGCCGCCGGCTGCGAACAGCAATGCGGATGGGTGAGGTTCGCCGCGAGCGCGCGCGTGGCTTCGCTCGATACCGATAACCCCGGCACGTCGCCCGTGCCGCGCCACGCCCGCAGCGCGACATGCGGCACGGAAAAATCTTCGCGCAAATGGTATTCGGCGACATGGGCGGCGACGGCCAAATCTTTTGCGCCCAGCAGTGCCAGTGTCAGGCGGTGAATTTTCGCGCTGATGGCGTCGTTTTCTTCGCCGAACTGGACGATTTCGCGCAGCTTGCCTTCCAGTTGTTTGCTTTTGTCGCGCAGCGTGAGAATTTGCCGCTCGCTGATGGGGATGGTGCGCCCGCCGTGCGGATGGGGAATGGTGATCTCCGCCATCATGTCCGCGTATTGCTCGAAAAATTCCGGGTGCGCTTTCAGGTAGTCGGCTACGTCTTCTGAATTCATTGTGGTCCTCGTTTGCCTCTTTGTTTTTCGTTTTTTTGCCGTGCGATCCCGCGTGCCGCCTACAACTGCATTTCGCCTTCGTAGACGGTAATCGCCGGGCCCGTCATCATCACCGGTTTGCCTTCGCCCGCCCATGATATACCGAGGTCTCCGCCGCGCGTGGTCACGCGCACACACGCGTCCAGCAAGCCGCGCTGGATGCCCGCCACCACCGCCGCGCAAGCGCCCGTGCCGCACGCGAGGGTTTCGCCCGCGCCGCGCTCGTACACCCGCAGCTTGATGTAGGCGCGGCTGACGATTTGCATGAAGCCCGCGTTAACCCGCTTGGGAAAGCGCGGATGCGATTCGATCAAGGGGCCTTCGGTTTCCACATCCGCCTTCACGACGTCGGAGACCACCTGCACAGCGTGCGGGTTTCCCATGGATAAGCAGTTGATTTTAATCAGTTTATTATCAATTGTCAGATCGTAGGTAAGCGCCCGCTCACGCGCCACGAAGGGGATCAGCGCGGGGTCGAATACCGGCGTGCCCATATTGACCGTGACGTTGCCGTCCGCCTCCAGTACCGGCTCGATCACGCCGGACAGGGTGCCGACGCGAATAGCGGGTTTTTTCGTCAATCCCTTGTCGTGGACATAGCGCACAAAACACCGCGCGCCGTTACCGCACTGCTCTACCTCGCCGCCGTCGGCGTTAAAAATGCGGTAGTAGAAATCGGTGTCGGTCGTGCGGGGCGCTTCAACCTGCAAGATCTGATCGCAGCCCACGCCGAAATGCCGATCCGCCAGCAAGCGCAACGCATCGACGCTCAACGACAACGGCGTGCGAGTGGCGTCCAGCACCACGAAGTCATTGCCCAGCCCGTGCATTTTGGTGAATTTTAAGTGCATGTTAGGTATATTTAGGCTATTTTACCGACAGTAATTGCGATAATCACGATAGATACAGCGATCCATAATCACCGTCATGCCGCCCGCCAGCGCTCGCTGCGCCGCCGGTTCGTTGACGATGCCCTCTTGTATCCAGATTTTTTTCAACCCCAGTTTCAGGCACTCATCGACCACTTCATCGATGAACTCCGCACTACGAAACACATTAACCAGATCAATCGGCTCGGGTACGGCTGTCACGGCAGTAAGGCTGGGGTAGGCCCTTTCACCGAGTATCTCCGCCGCGGCCGGATGCACCGGAATCACCCGAAAGCCGAACCCCTGCATGGCGGCCGAAACGCCGTAACTGGGGCGCGATGCGTTGGGCGACAAGCCCACCACGGCGATGCGCTTCACGGTTTTCAGCATCGCGCAGCACGCCTGCGGATCAGGGTTTACAAACATCGATTGCCTCGAAAATTTTAACAGCGCCTATCAGCCGCACCTCACGCCTCACGGGGCGAACCATGATGTAATCGTCCATCAAAAATCCGCCGCCTATTTTTCGCACCAACGTTTCAGCGATCACAAAACCGTGTTTCCGGTATGCGGCAATGGCCGTGAGGTTGTGCCGGTTCACCGCCAGCGTGAGCTGCGTGCAGCCGCACCGCGCCGCGAACGCCGCCACATGATCGATCAGCCTGCCGCCGTAGCCCTGACGATGCGCGCCGGGATGCAAATACAGCTTGTCGATCTTCATCGCCCCGGCCCTTTCCGTGGGAATCGCCGGAAAATACGAGGTGTAGCCGACCATCCGCCCATCGAGCAGCAACACGTCCCACCACAATTCGTCGCGCGCAAGCTCATCGCGTATCAACGCTTCGTTGTAACGCTCTTCCAGCATATATTCTATCTGCGCCGCGCTGATAATGCCTGGATAGTGCGCGCGCCAGATCTCACGCGCCAGCCCACACAGCGCCGGCGCCTCGGCTTCTTGCAGCGGGCGGATCAACACTTGCTCACTCATAAAACCCCTGCTCGCCGGGTGGGCGCGTCTTGTAGCGTTTATGCACCCAATAGTACTGCTCCGGCATTTCGCGCACGCGGTCTTCGATAAAGGCATTCATGCGCCGCGTGTCGGCCTTAACGTCATCCGTGGGGAAATTCTCCCACGCCGGATAAAAGCGCAGCTCGTAGCCCTGCGCACCCGGAAGCTGGCGTGTGACGGCAGGCACGACCACCGCCCCCGCCAAGCGCGCCAGCCGCGAAAGCCCGGTGATGGTTGCGGCAGGCACGCCGAAAAACGGCACGAAAATCGAATCACGTTCGCCGAAGTCCATGTCCGGCAGATAGTAAAACGGCAGCCCGTCGCGTATCGCTTTGACCACGGGCCGGATGCCGTCCTGCCGCGAAAACAGCGCGGGCTTCACGAAGCGCGTTCTACCGTGCAACAGTGCGCGGTCAAACGCTGCGTTTTTTTGCCGGCTGTAAACGGATACCACGCGCGTATCGAGGCTGGTGCGTATGCCGCCCATATCCAGCCCGACGAAATGCGGCGCCAGCCAGATCACCGGCTTGCCCGCGACGGCTCGCCAATGTTCCAGACCCTCGATCCGCACCAGCTTTTCGACCCGCGCTTGAGACGACCACCACAACACGCCATGCTCCAGCAGGCTGCGCGCCAGCGCCTGAAAATGCGCGAGCACGATGCGACGGCGTTCAGTGTCGCCGCGCTCCGGGAAGCACAGTTTTAAATTCGTCAGCGCAACGCGACGGCGCTCGCGCGCAAAGTGGCAGAGCAGCCAACCCGCGCCGCGCCCCAATGGCGCCAGCACGGTCAGCGGCAGGAAATGAAGCAACCAGATAACGGCAAGGCCCAAGCGGGTCACGGCGCTTGCGCTCCGTCGGGATGTTTGTAGCGGTTATAGCCCCACAGGTATTGCGAAGGACAAGCGCGCACCAGTGTTTCCAGTGCCCGGTTCAATGCCGCCTCATCAAAGTTTTCCGTCGCCAACTCCTCGAAGCGTAACTGGTAACCCCGTCCCTCCGGCAAACGCTCCACGCCCAATGCCACCAGCGCGGCGCCGGTGGCCTGCTGCAATTTGGCGATCAAGGTCATGGTATAGGCAGGCCGCCCGAAAAAATCCGCCCACTTGCCTTCACCTACACCGGGCGTCTGGTCGGGCACCAGCGCGATGGTTTCACCGCGATGCAGCGCCCGTAACAGCATGCGTACGCCTTTCATATTGGCCGGCGCCACGGCGGTGCCCCAGCGACTGCGGCCCGCGATCATCAGCGGTTCCAGCCAGCGCATTTTCGGCGGCCGATACATCACCGTCAGCGGCATTTTTTGCGCCATGCAGGGCACGCCCATTTCAAAGCCGCCCAGATGCGGCGTCAGCACAATGACACTTCGGCCCGCCGCGCGCAGGCGCTCGATGACGTGCAGGCTGTCGCAATGCAGCCAACCTTGAATACGCGCATCGGATGCGAACCAGATGGCAACCAGTTCCAGCGCCCCCTTGCCGGTTTCAGCGACCACCTGCCGCCGCAGCGCGTCGCAGGTCGGCGGCGAGCACACGCCGCTGGTCCGCAGGTTTTCATGCAGGCGACGGGCATAGGACGGCGACAGTCGATACGCGAGCCAGCCCAAGGCGGCGCCTGCGCCATGCAGCCAGGACAGCGGGAGCCGGGCGATCAGTCGAAACAGGGTGTGCAGCACGGTTTGGCTTAATGGCTTAAGAATTAAATACTTCCGTGCTATTCTATGCGTTTTTTTACACTCGACGAAGCCAAGGGTCCAAAGCAAACACACCATGAGCAATTTTCTGTTTACCTCCGAATCCGTTTCCGAAGGCCATCCCGATAAAATCGCGGATGCCATTTCCGATGCCGTGCTCGATGCCATTCTGGCACAAGATAAAAACGGCCGTGTCGCCGCCGAAACGCTGACGCACACCGGCCTGGTGGTGATGGCCGGGCAGATCACCACCAGCGCGCGCGTGGATTACGCGCAGGTCGCGCGCAAGACCATCAAGCGCATCGGCTACACCGATTCCGACATCGGCTTTGATTACAAAAGCTGCGGCGTGATGGTGGCCTACGATCAGCAGTCGCCCGACATCGCGCAGGGCGTGGATGAAGGCAAAGGCATGGATCTCGATCAGGGCGCGGGCGACCAGGGCCTGATGTTCGGCTTTGCCTGCGACGAAACGCCGCAACTGATGCCGATGCCGATTTATTACGCGCATCGGTTGATGGAACGCCACGCCGAACTGCGCCGCGATGGCCGCCTGCCGTGGGCGCGCCCGGACGCGAAGTCACAAGTATCCGTGCAATACGTCGATGGCAAGCCGCATCACATCGACACCGTGGTGATTTCCACCCAGCACACCGAAGACATTTCGCACGAACCGCTGACCGAAAGCGTGATCGAGCAGATCGTGAAGCCGGTGCTGCCGAAGAACATGATCTCGAAGGAAACGAAATACCTGATTAACCCCACCGGCCGTTTTGTCATTGGCGGACCGCAGGGCGACACCGGTTTGACCGGGCGCAAAATCATCGTCGATACCTACGGCGGCTATTCACGCCACGGCGGCGGTGCGTTCTCCGGCAAAGACCCGTCGAAAGTCGATCGTTCAGCCGCCTACGCCGCGCGCTACGTGGCGAAAAACATCGTCGCCGCCGGGCTTGCCGCCAAGTGCGAAATTCAGGTGGCGTACGCCATCGGCGTTGCGCGCCCGGTCAGCGTGCTGGTTGAAACCTTCGGCACCGGCAAAATCTCCGACGAGAAAATCGCCAAGCTGATCGAAAAACATTTTGACCTGCGCCCGAAAGGCATCATCCAATCGCTCAACCTGCTGCGTCCGATTTACGAAAAAACCGCCGCGCACGGCCACTTTGGGCGGGACGAGCCGGAGTTCACCTGGGAAGCGACGGATAAAGTGGAGGCGTTAAAGGCGGATGCGGGCTTGTAATCCATAGCTGTTTTTGCATAACCCAAAGGGCCGCTGATGCGGCCTTTTTTTCGCTTAAATTTCTTCAAGCCATTACGGATAATATAAGTATATGTTTTTATTGATTTTATTTTTTCCGTTCGCCGCTTGTGAGGCATACGAACATAGCGCTAAAATCTAGCCTGTTGTCTAGTTTATTAAAGGGACTGGCATGCGCGAGATCGGTGCGTTCGAAGCCAAGAGCAAACTCGGCACGCTACTCGATTGGGTGGCCAACGGCGAAGAAGTTTTAATCACCAGGCGCGGCAAGGCCGTGGCGCGGCTTGTTCCTGCCTCACCTGGCATCGATCACGCCAAGGCCAAACGGGCCGCCGATGCCATCCGCGCTCGAAGCGCAGGTGCGACACTCGGCGGCCTGAAGATCAAGGATCTGGTCAATGAAGGCCGGTCGTGAGCGTGGTCATCGACAGTTCGGTCACGCTGGCGTGGTGCTTTGCCGATGAACGCACGGACGCCGTTGACGCCGTACTCACGCTGGTAGCGGAATCCGGCGCGATAGTGCCGTCACTGTGGCGGCTTGAAGTCGCCAATGCCCTGCAAATGGCAGTGCGGCGCAAGCGTATCGACTCTGCATTTCGTGATGCCTCGCTCGCGGATTTGCGCGCACTTGCGATTGACATCGACACCGATACCGACCAGCAGGCATGGACGGCAACGTTACGCTTGGCGGATCGTTTTAACCTCACGCTGTATGACGCAGCCTACGTTGAACTCGCGCAACGATTGGGCCTGCCGCTGGCGACCGGCGACCAGGAAATGCGCGTGGCGGCGGAAGCGCTCGGGCTGGTGTTGCTAGGCGGTTAATGTCGCGAGCGCACGGGCGTCCGGCGTGGCAGCGGCAAGGCCGATGCTGCACACCTCTGCCGCACGCGCCTGGTGGGCCTGATGATAAAAGCTGAAAAATACTTTTTCGTCATTGCGCCATCTACATAAATAATTGATTTTATTAATTTTATTATATAAAACTCGCTTTAATGCAAGCTTGGCGGATTCAACGCGAGTCGGCTATGCGGGTTGCGCTATAATCGCGCCCTCACCGAGGAGCGTTGCGACAGGTTTCGTGTTTTAGGCACAACCCGCCAGGCTCGGTGGAACCAACTCCGCAACGGCGCTCACGAACTTTTTTTCCCAATTGAAAAGGAGCGCGTGATGAACGCCGCAGCTAAAAATTTTACCGATTACCACGTAGCAGACATCAAGCTGGCCGACTTCGGCCGCAAAGAAATCGCCATTGCCGAGACCGAAATGCCCGGTCTGATGGCGCTGCGCGAAGAATACAAAGGCAAGCAGCCGCTCAAAGGCGCGCGCATCGCCGGCTCGCTGCACATGACGATTCAGACCGCCGTGCTGATCGAAACGCTCGCCGAACTCGGCGCCGACATCCGCTGGGCCTCGTGCAATATTTTCTCGACGCAGGATCACGCTGCCGCCGCCATCGCCGCGCGCGGCATTCCGGTGTTCGCCTACAAGGGCGAAACGCTCGAAGATTATTGGGATTACACCCACCGCATTCTGAATTGGACGGGTAACGAAAGTGAGGGCGGCACGCCCAACATGATTCTCGACGACGGCGGTGACGCTACGCTGCTGGTCACGCTCGGCGCGCAGCATGAGCGCAACAAAACGCAGCCGCCCGAAGGCACGAATGAAGAAGAAGTGGTGCTGTTCGCCGCGATGCGTAAAACGCTGAAAGAAAAGCCCGGCTACTACTCGAACATCGAGAAAAATATCAAGGGTGTCACCGAGGAAACCACCACCGGCGTGCATCGGCTGTATCAGATGCAAAAAGAAGGCCGCCTGCCGTTCCCCGCGATCAACGTCAACGACTCGGTGACCAAATCCAAGTTCGACAACCTCTACGGTTGCCGTGAATCACTGGTGGATGCAATCAAGCGCGCCACCGACGTGATGATCGCCGGTAAAGTCGCGCTGGTGTGCGGCTTCGGCGACGTGGGCAAGGGCAGCGCGCAGGCCTTGCGTGCGCTGTCAGCGCAGGTGTGGGTGACAGAGATTGATCCGATTTGCGCGCTGCAAGCGGCGATGGAAGGTTTTCGCGTGGTGACCATGGATTACGCCGCCGACAAAGCGGACATCTTTGTCACCTGCACCGGCAACCTCGGCGTCATCAATCACGAGCACATGAAAAAGATGAAGCACAACGCGATTGTGTGCAACATCGGCCACTTCGATTCCGAAATTGAAATCGCAGCGCTCAAACAATACCAGTGGGACAACATCAAGCCGCAGGTCGATCACGTGATTTTCCCCGACGGCAAGCGCCTGATTATTCTGGCGGAAGGCCGCCTGGTGAACCTCGGCTGCGGCACCGGGCACCCTTCGTTCGTTATGTCAAATTCCTTTACCAATCAAACACTTGCACAGATTGAGCTGTTCACGCAGGGCGGCAAATACAAAAATGAAGTCTACGTGCTGCCCAAGCACCTCGACGAAAAAGTCGCGCGCCTGCATCTGAAAAAACTCGGCGTGCAATTGACGACATTGAACGAGAAGCAAGCCGAATACCTGCATCTGTCGGTGAATGGCCCGTTCAAAGCGGATCACTACCGGTATTGAGTGTTAGGTGTGAAGGGTGAGGTGTGAGGCGTGACGTGGCGGTAAAGCGCAAGCGGCGGCATCATGATTTATTGGCTTGGCAAAAGGCCATCGATCTTGTAGCCGCCGCGTACGCTGCGACACAACCGTTTCCAAGCCACGAACTCTACGCCCTCACCGGCCAGATTCGCCGCTCGGCAATTTCCGTCGCCAGCAACATCGCGGAAGGCGCCGCGCGCAACGGCAAAAAGGAATTCTTGCACTTTCTCGGTATGGCAAGAGGCTCATTGAGCGAACTGGAAACACAATTCATCATCGCGGAAAGACTGAAATATATTGATGCAGATGCCGACATCTTCGCAAAAATGGACGAGGCATTCGGCCTGATCGGCGGTCTCATAAAATCAATGCGCCTGTCTACGGAAGAATAAGGAAGCACCATGCCCTCCTCACCCCTCACCCCTAACTCCTCACTCACATTCAGTTTCGAGTTTTTCCCGCCCAATACGGACGAGGGCGCGGAAAAACTCGCGGTCACCGCTCGCGAGTTAGCGCTGCTGAAACCGAAGTTTTTTTCAGTGACCTACGGCGCGGGCGGCTCGACACAGGCACGCACACTGAAAGCCGTACTCGATCTGCGCGCGGCGGGCTACGCCGCCGCGCCGCATATCTCGTGCATCGGCTCTACCCAAGCCGGTTTGCGCGCAACGCTGCAGCAATACAAAAATAACGGCATCAAGCACGTGGTGGCCTTGCGCGGCGATCTGCCGTCTGGCACTGCCTCGGCGGGCGAGTTTCATTACGCCAACGAGTTGGTGGCGTTTATCCGCAAGGAATTCGCAAACGAGTTTCATATCGAAGTCGCGGCCTATCCGGAATATCATCCGCAATCGAAGAGCGCACAGGACGACTTGAACAACTTCAAGCGCAAGGTCGAGGCCGGCGCGAACTCGGCGATCACGCAGTATTTTTATAACGCCGATTGTTATTACCACTTTATCGAGCAGTGCGAAAAAATGGGTATCGCCATTCCGGTGGTACCGGGCATCATGCCCATCGGCCGCTTCTCGCAGCTCGCGCGTTTTTCCGATGCGTGCGGCGCGGAGATACCGCGCTGGATCCGCAAGAAACTTGAGGGTTACGGCGATGCCACCGATTCCATCCGCGCCTTCGGACTGGATGTCGTCACCCGGCTGTGCGAAGACCTGCTTAAGGCCGGCGCGCCGGGGCTGCACTTTTATACGATGAACCAGTCGGTGCTGGCCACGGAAATCTGGCGCCGCCTTGGGATTGACTCGGCATAGCGTATCGCTGTTGTAACCGCGCAGCGGGGCGCCCGCCCCCGCCTCTGTACTTGCGCATCCCTTCCACGCTATGATGGCGACGTAGCAGCCGCCAACATCCGGGAGAGCGCACGCCATGTCCGAAGCCAAAGCCGCGACGTCACAAGGAAACGAACAACTGGTCGGGAAGCTGCTGACCGAAGTCAGAGCGCTGCCGCCGGGTGCGGCGGCAGAGTTGCTTTCCATCTATTCCGCGCCGGTCGTCGGCGCGGTTCTAATGGCGCTGGATTCGTCCACCTCGCAGGATGTGCTGGCTGCGCTGCCCGGCGGACTGCACGACAGCATATTGCTCGAAGCGCCGCCCACCATCGCGAGGCAATGGACGCGCAATCAGGCGTACCCCGAAGACAGCATCGGGCGCATGATGGAAGCGCCGCTGTCGGTGTTTCGCCCGGACACCACCGTCGGCGCGGCCACCGAAGAACTGCGCGCTCTGGTCAAGACCGCATTTATTACCTATGGCTACGTCACGGATGCGACCGGCAAACTGCTGGGGCTGATTACCATGCGCGATTTGCTGTTTGCCGACAACGACGTGCGCCTCGACGCCATCATGCTGCGCGACGTATTTGCATTGAAGCCGCACCTGGCTTTATCCGATGCGATGAAGCTGGTGCTCGACCGGCACTATCCGGTGTACCCGGTGTGCGACGAAAACGGCATATTGCTCGGCTTGGTGCGCGGCCAAACCCTGTTTCAGGCACAGGCGTACGACATCACTTTGCAGGCCGGCTCCATGGTCGGCGTGGAAAAAGAAGAACGTCTCGCCACGCGCTGGTCGCAGAGCTTCAAGTTTCGTCATCCGTGGCTGCAACTGAATCTGATCACCGCATTTGCCGCCGGTGCGGTGGTGGGGATTTTCGAAGGCACGGTGGAAAAACTGGTGGTGCTGGCGGCGTTTTTGCCGGTGCTCGCCGGGCAATCGGGCAACACCGGCTGTCAGGCGCTGGCGGTGACGCTGCGCGGCATGACGCTGGGCGAACTCAAGCCGGGATCAGAGCGAGCGCTGGTGATGAAAGAGGCCTTGCTCGGCATGTTGAACGGCGCATCCACCGGCCTCATCGCGGCGTTGGGCATGTTCACCTACGCCACCCTACAAGGCTCGCCGCACGCGCTGATGCTGGCCGGCGTGGTGTGGCTGGCACTGGTGGGCGCGTGCGTGGTGAGCGGCATTTGCGGCGCGATGATTCCACTCACGTTAAAACGCTTCGGCGCGGACCCAGCCACGGCATCGAGCATTTTTCTCACCACCGCGACCGACGTGGTGAGCATGGGGTTGCTGCTGGGGTTGGCGACCGTATTGATTATGTGATCACTGGCGCGCTCTTGCGCCGCAGCCTGAAAAACGAGTCTGGAGGCGCGCGTGTTTCTTTTGCGGGCCTGCTTGCTTACTTCAGCCACCATCGAGCGCATGCTGCGCGAACGACTGAAGACGCAACGTGTCGATGAGCTATTCGGGGCAATGGGTCGTATGGCGGCGGTCGATACGCCTGCCGCCATGTCGCCGGACGAAATAGCCGGGGAAATCCGCGTGATGCGAGCCGAACGGCGCGCGAAGCATGCTGGCTGATGCGGCTGGTGCTCGATACGAACGTCGTTGCGCCGGCATTGCTGTGGGGGGCGGCGTGCCGCGTCTTTTGTTGCAAGCCGCGCGAGAGAAGCGTGTCGAGTTTTTTACCAGCACGCCATTGCTGGCGGAACTGACCGATATTCTCGGGCGGCGCAAGTTCGAGAAGAAGATTGCGGCATCCATGCTTTCCGTCGATCAACTCGTCGATCGTTACGCTGAACTGGCCGTCCTCGTTCGGCCAACACGTGTACCGCGCATTGCACCCGACCCCGATGACGATGTGGTAATTGGTACAGCGCTGGCCGCTGGAGCCGATGGCGTCGTTACCGGAGATCAGCCCTTGCTTGCTGTCGCCGCATACGAAGGCGTGCGCATCGTTCGTGTCAGCGAGGCCGTGCGGGAGATAACTGCCGGATGAACGACGAGTCGCGATTGCGGCACATCTCTACTTTACTGTTGATTCGTGGGCAGATAGGGCTTTGCCCACGCTACGCTTGCTGGAGGCGCACACCGATGCGCGCTTCAAGGCCGTGTTCGACGCGCTGCGCGAGTTGATGACGCCGGCGAAGCCCAAGCGACGGCCCACGAGGCGCAGCCGGCAGCAGCCAAAAGGAACGACGCCCGCGAATGCGGGTGGGGTGGCAATTTCTCTTAAAAAATAATTCAATAAAAACAAATACTTACGATATTCAACCAGAATATCGACCACGGCCCCTTTAATCATGACGCCTAACGTAGAGCTAACCGGTGCGCGCCGCCTTTGCGCGCGTCCGTGTTGAGCGCGTAGTCGTTATACGGCTTTGCGTATCGGTCAGACGACCCGACACAAACTTGTGTAGGACGCTCGCCATCAGCGTCTGGTACGGAACGCCTTCCTCCGCGGCCTTGGCCTGTAAGCCTTCCATATCCTGCGATGAAATTCTGATGTTGACCCGCCTGTTCTTGAGCAACGTCGCGCCCGCTGCGGCCATGAGCCGCGCGATCTCGCCTTTCTGGTTCCGTACTGGACCCCATTCCCCGCGCTCGAAAGAGGCAAGAATTTCCTGTTCCAAAAGTCGTTCGCCGTTCATATCACTTGTCTCCCGGTAAGAAATCCCGAGTCGCCTTGCGGCTCGGCATGATGTTTTTCAAGAAAATCTCATTCTCACTTTCAACGTAAGGGACGAGGTACGCGTAATCACGTATCCGTACTACAAGCACCTTCTGATGCCCGTACTTTGCCCGGTTCGGGTGGTCCAATACCCTGACCAGACCGCCCTGCGAGATGGCGGAAAGAACTTCCTCCGCGCACGCCCAAGGAAGTGCAGCGCGCGGCGCAGTTCACGCGCGTCTATCGTGCTCGGCTATGACATACAGGACGGCTGAACTTCAGCCGGCTTGCTTCGCCGCGTTTTTGAGCGCCTCAATCGAGCGCTCGACCAGCGCCTGGCTCGCGCCCAGCCGCTGCTTGATGACCTCATAATCGCCCGACTTCGCCTGCCGCTCGAATTCGGCGTAAAGATCGCCCAGCGCCTTCGCGCCCAGACCATAGCTCGCGCCCTTCGCGCTGTGCGCCGCGCGCACCACGGCGCTGGCGTCCCCTGTGGCGCCGCTCTCGATCATGTTGCGAAAACCGGCAATATCCCCCTGCAAGCTGCCGATCATGCCGTCGAACAGATCAGCGTCCGAATCGCGCACCAGGCTGAGTATTTCGTCCAGCCGCTCCTGATCGAGCAGTATCGAGGCGCTGCTGGCGGGCGGCGCCTCGGGCGAAGTAGCGCCCGCCGGCCCGCGCCTCGATTCGATCCGCCCAGTTGCCTCGTTCATCGTGGTCTCCAGCTCATCGGGCGTAAACGGCTTGGCAAGAAACGCGTTCATGCCGGCCTCCACGTATTGCTGGCGGTCTTCGTGCAGCACGTTCGCGGTGACGGCGACGATGTACGGCTGAGCGATGTTCTGGCTGGCGCGGATTTGGCGCGTCGCCTGTACGCCGTCCATCTCGGGCATTTGCACGTCCATCAGCACTATGTCATAGGTCTGGCGTTGCACGGCCTGCAAGGCTTCCAGGCCATTGCCGGCGTAATCGGCCCGGTAGCCGAGCTTGTTCAGCATCAGCGTCACCAGCCGCTGGTTGATCGAGTTGTCCTCGGCCACTAGCACGCGCACCTGCTCGCGGCGTGCCCGGTCGACGCTGGAAGTGTGTTTTTCGGGACGGCTTTTCACCGCGCGCGCGCGCCCGCCCAGAGTTTCGAGCAGAGCCTCGAACCATAGCGACTGGCGCAGCGGCTTGGTCAGGCGCGCGGCGAACAATTTATCCGCGCCGCCGGCCGCGATCGGCGCGTCCGAGGATGAAAACAGTATCAGCGGCATGCCGGCATGAGCGTCGAGGCGGCGCGTCTCGCGCGCGAGCTCGACGCCGTCCATGCCCGGCATGTGATAGTCGAACACCGCGCCATCGAACTTGCGCCCGCTGCGCAGGATTTCGAGCGCGGCATGCGGCGAGGGTGCCGTCTCGCAAGTGAGGCCCCAGCGCCGCACCACGGTGCTCAGGATATTCAACGCCGTTTCGTTGTCGTCCACCAGCAGCAGATGCTTGCCTTGTATGGCGAATTGATCGGTCTGCGAGTAGCGCACCGCCATCGCCGGTGCCTGCCGCGCGCGTATGGTGAAGGTGAAGCATGATCCCTTGCCGCCTTCGCTGACGACGCCGATGGCGCCGCCCATGAGTTTCACCAGCCGGGAACAAATGGCAAGCCCAAGCCCGGTGCCGCCGTACTTGCGCGCGGTGCTGGCATCGACCTGATAAAACGGCTGAAATAGTTCCGCCTGCTTGTCGGCGGAGATGCCGATGCCGGTATCACGCACCGAAAACTCCAGCAGCAGATGATCCGCTTCGCTCGAGCGGCGCGTCACGCGCACGTAGACTTCGCCTTGCTCGGTGAACTTGACGCCGTTGTTCACCAGATTGACCAGAACCTGGCGCACGCGCGTCACGTCGCCATCCACCCACGCCGGCACGTCGTTTTCGGCCAGATACAGCAGTTCCAGCCCTTTCTTCTGCGCCGCGGGCGCAATCATGCCGAACACATCCTCGATGCAGCGCACGAGTTCAAACGGCTGCGTTTCGAGTTGCATCTTGCCCGATTCGATCTTCGAGAAATCGAGCACATCGTTGATGATGGTAAGCAGGGTGCCGCCGCTCACGCGTATGGTCTCGACGTATTCGTGCTGCTCGCGCGTGAGGTCGGTATCGAGCAAGAGCCCGGTCATGCCGATCACGCCGTTCATGGGCGTGCGTATCTCGTGGCTCATGCTGGCCAAGAACGCCGATTTGGCCTCGTTCGCCTGCTCGGCGCGCACTGATTGTTCCTCCAGATTGCGCAGGGCGCGGCGCAGCGCGGCGAGCGGCAGGCTGAGCACTGCCAAGAACAGCACCAGCGCCAGGATCAGCGACACTATGGCCACGCGCAACGTGTCCATCAGAACCGGACGCAGCGAGCCGGTGATCTCGATGCGCCCCGCCAGCACGCCGGTATCGTAGAAATTTTCACCGTGCGTGATCAGCGGCCCTGGCAATGCCGTCGTACGCTCCGCGACCAATTCACCCTTGGCGCCGGCATCGAGGATACGCGCCGAAAACGCGAGGTTGTCATGCACCTTGTCGTCGAGCGCATCGAGCAGCCAATTCTGCTGAAAGCGCCAGAACTGCGGGTCACGATTGATCAGCGTGGTGATCATGCGCGCGCGCGTGATCGCCTCCACGCGCAGACTCGACTCCAGGTGCGCGCGATCCAGATGATACGAAATCGCTGGCAGGCTCACCCCGACGATCACGCAAACCACCGTGCTGATCGCGGTGATCGCCTTGAGCCAATTGCCGCCGGCCGCGGGTTTGCCGGGCAGTTCGCTCACGCCTATTTGCTCTTGAACTCGCCGGCCCAGCAGCCATTGGCCGTGAGCAGACGCGCACCCTCCGTGGATTGCACGAACTCCATGAATCGCCGGGCGATGGGCGTGACCTCGGCGCCGGTAACCAGCCGATGGCCCTTGAAATGCGGATACGTGCCATCGCGCATGGCCTCGACCGTCGGCTGTATGCCCGCGAGCGCAAGCGCCTTTAAGGGACGCTTGTCGGCGACAATCTGCGCCAGCGTGGTCGGACCAAGCGCGCCGGGCAGCCGCTGTATGGCGTTGATCGCGTCCTCATCCGTGGCGGCCACCAGCGCGCCGGGCCGCGCCAGTGCGATCTCGACCGCCTTGGCGACCTCGGGCGAAAATCCCGCGACGATCTTCGTATCGGTATCATCCTTGGGCCGCAACACCAGCCGCGCGCGCGCGCCGTCGGGCCAGATCGGATTGGGCGAACCATACAGCTTGGCGAGATGAGCGTGCCCGATGTCATTGAGCGGGTTGGAATTGGCCACCGCCATCACCAGCGGCGTGCGCGCGAACTCAAGACCCGTGAGGCCGCTCTTGCGCTCCGCGTCGTTCAGCGGGCGCGATGCCAATGCAATATCCACCGCCTTGGCGTTCAGCGCCTTGATGCCGCCCGACGTGCCTAGCGCGGGACTTACCGTGACGGTGTCTTGCGGATATTTCTTGCTGTAGGCTTCCGCCAACAGCTTCGCCAGCACGGTGGTGGAGCCGGAACCGCCCAGGCGCAGTGTTTCCGCCGAGGCGTTGCTGGCCACAACCAATGAAAATAACAATAATGCAATAAAAACGATAGGTTGCGTTCTAGCCTGAATTTTGCATAAAAAGGGCAAAGAACACCGTAAGTGATTGGTACAATGAGAATTATCAAATGCCGCGATTGGTGCCAGCATTGGTTTGGCCGGCAGCAATGCCGCCGCCCTGAGCCTACTCAACGAGGTGGTGGGCAATCTCACG
>JANPOH010000485.1:0-14882 GCA_031427895.1 Betaproteobacteria bacterium | reverse complement strand
GCGGCTTTTACGAGCGCAACCGCGTGCAGGTGATCGCGGGTCGCGCGACCTTCGTCGATGCGAACACCATCGAAATCGCCGCCGCCAGCGGCGCGCGGCACCGCTGCCGCGCCGACCGCTTTATTCTCGCCACGGGATCGCGCCCGTATCGCCCGGCGGACGTGGATTTCACGCATCCGCACATCGTCGACAGTGACACCGTGCTGCAACTCAAGCAAACGCCGCGCAGCATCACCATCTACGGCGCGGGCGTGATCGGCTGCGAATACGCGTCGATTTTTCGCGGCCTGCGCATCAAGGTCAACCTTATCAACACCCGTGACAAACTGCTGTCCTTTCTGGACGACGAAATCATCGACGCGCTGGCCTATCACCTGCGCGAGCGCGGCGTGCTGATTCGCCACAGCGAGGAATACGCGCGCGTCGAAGCCGACCCCTCCAGCGATGGCGGCGTGCGCCTGCACCTGAAATCAAACAAGGTGATTCAGAGCGACGTGCTGCTGTGGGCGCAGGGGCGCACCGGCAACTCCGACGCGATGGGGCTCGAAGCCATCGGCGTGCAATGCAACGAGCGCGGCTCGGTGGTGGTGAACGCGGCGTATCAAACCGCGCAACCGCACATCTACGCCGTCGGCGATCTGGTGGGCAACCCCAGCCTGGCCAGCGCCGCCTACGACCAGGGCCGCTTCGCCGCCACCCATGCGCTGACCGGCGTGTGTGAGCAGCGTCTGGTCGAGGATATCCCGACGGGCATCTACACCCTGCCGGAGATCAGCTCGCTCGGCGCCACCGAACGCGAACTCACCACGCGCAAAGTACCGTACGAAGTTGGGCACGCCTTTTTCCGCCACCTCGCGCGCGCGCAAATCACCGGTCGCACCACCGGCATGCTGAAAATATTGTTCCACCGCGAAACGCTGCACATCCTCGGCATCCACTGCTTCGGCAACCAGGCCTCCGAGATCATCCACATCGGCCAGGCCATCATGACGCAGCCGGGCGAAGCCAACACGCTGATGTATTTCATCAACACCACCTTCAACTATCCGACGATGGCGGAGGCGTATCGGGTGGCGGCGTTGAATGGGTTGAATCGGGTGAGGTGATAACCCGCCCCCCCCCAATCACAACACTGCAATATCGATTGGGGACAGGATCAATGATGTATTACGAATGATTTGCCACCACCCACCGCGCCACTTCAAACAACAGTCGGTCGTTATTGCGCGCGGCCATTAACTGCGCGCCCACCGGCAGGCCGTGCGGCCCGGTAAACAGCGGCAGGGTCATGCAGGGCACATGAGTGCTGGTGCCGATCAAACAATGCGCGGCGTTGCCGGTCGCGTTGAGGCCGATCGGCGCTTCGCCCGATGCCGCGGGCACGAGCAGCACGTCGTAGTCTTTCATCACATCGTGCATGCTGCGGCGCAGGCGTGCCAGCGTGCTGCGTGACTCGCGGTATTTTTCAAAGCTGCACGCGATGCCGTCTTTCAGGCGGTTGTTACGCAGGGTCTCGGAAATCATGTCGTAGTGGTTGTTGATCTCCCACGCGCGGTTGCGCGCGAACTCGAAGCTGGTCACCCAGCGGTGCGCGTCTTCGAGTTGGCTGAAGGCATCGGGCAGCGTAACGTCGCTAACTTTCGCGCCGGCCTTCGCCAGCCTGGCCGCGCAGTCTTCGAGTGATTGTTGGGTGCCGGCTTCGCATTGATCCCAGTACGGCGTGCGGCAGAATCCTATGCGGGGTGCGTTGATGACCTGCGCGGCCAATGGCTGCGGCGTGACGCCGAGCAGCACGTCGCGATACAGCGCGATGTCTTCCACTGAACGCGCGATCAGGCCCACGGTATCCACCGAGCCTGACGCTTCCATCACGCCGTGACAACGGATGTCGCCCCACGTGGGCCGGTAGCCGACGCAGCCGCAAAAAGCCGCCGGGCGGATGGTGGAGCCGGTAGTCTGCGTGCCGACGGCCAGCGGCACCATGCTGTCGCCCACCGCCGCCGCCGAGCCGCTGGACGAGCCGCCGGGGGTGCGCGCGTGATCGCGCGGATGATGCGTTTTGCCGGGATGACGGTTGGCGAATTCCGTCGTCACCGTCTTGCCCATGATGAGTCCGCCCGCGCGGCGCGTCAGCGCGACGATCACCGCATCGATGCGCGGTCGATGCCCCTTGTGGATCGGCGTGCCGTACTCGGTGGGCATGTCGCAGGTGTCGATGATGTCTTTCATGCCCACCGGCACGCCTTGCAGCGGCCCGACGTTGCCGCTGGCGTCGAGCGCACGTGCCTGCTTCAACACCAGATCAGGATCAAGAAACTGCCACGCTTCGACTTGCGGCTCGCGCGCGGCGATGTGATCGAGGCAGGCGCGTGCGACAGCTTCGGCGGTCGTTTTTTTCGCTGCGATGGCGGCAACGATTTCGCTGGCGGTGAGTTGGTTGAGCGGTTTTGTCATGAGGTTACCTATAAAATAATGAATAAAAATAAATACTTACATAAATATCATTTTAACCACGGATGAACACAGACCCCCTCCTCCGTCGTTCCCGCGCAGGCGGGGACCCATAGCACAGCGCCACTTGAGACAGCTTATAGATTCCCGCCTACGCGGGAATGACGGGTTGGGAGTTATCTGTGTTCATCCGTGTTCATCTGTGGTTAATCGGTTTTAGCACTTATAAATCGGCTCCGGCTGCGTAAAAAACGCATGCAGGATGTGATACACCGTCATGTAGTTGATCTGCTGAAAACTCGCGTGCGAAATACCCGACATTACCGCGAACTGCTTGTCCGGGTTCGGCAGGCGCTTGAAAAACTCAATCAGGTCATCAAAGCCCGCGATGCCGTCGAACTGGCCGCGCATGATAATGGTGGCGGCGCTGATTTTGGCGGGGTCGCATATCGGCAGCCGCGAACACATATCGACATAGGTGCCGGTAGGCACGGAGTCGTCGAGTTCGAGCACCTGGGTGGCGAAGGCGTCGATCACCTTGTCCTCGGCGCATCCGGGGTGATCGCGGCTAAATATGGAATGTATGAATTCGCGGCTCATCGGGCGGCGATTGATTTTCATGAACTCCGGCAGTTTCTTTTTGCGCTCGGCGAGCGTGGGGCTGCCTTCGCCCGTCCACACGAAGGCGTCGAGCGCGAGGCGCGACACCCGCTCCGGGCAACGCTCGGCAAAACACGCCGCGCGCAGCGCGCCGCTGGAAATGCCGTAGACCATGAACTGTTTGATGCCGCGCGTTTTTGCAATGTAATCGGTCGCCGCCACCAGATCGTCCACGCCGTTGGCGATATCAAAATTGATGTCGCGCTTTTTGTCGGAGCGGCCATAGCCCTCCATGTCCACGCACCAGGTGTCGAAACCCTGTTCGACAAAATAATCCATCGCCGACGAATGCGGGCGGCCCGGCACTTTCAGGTCAAACGTCGGCTGCGCGGCCATCGACGAGCCATGCACGAACAAGATCGCGGGCTTGACGCCCGGCGCTCCCGCGGTTTTTTCAAACAGGAAAAGATTGACGTCGCCTTTTTTGGTCCAGTGATCGTGTGCGGCGATGGGGGTCGTGGCATTCATTTGAGAACTCTTCGCATGTTGTAAAAGGAGGGGCGCACAGTCTAGGCGAGCGCTTGCCGAGCGTCAAACCGCGAACGGCGCCGGGGCGTGCGTGCCGGGGACGCTCCGCGCGGCGTTACCGCCGCGGCACACCGATCCATTTTTCCAACATCGCGGCGATGTCGGCGACGCGGAAGGGCTTGGATAGGTAGTCGTCCATGCCGGCGGCAAGGCAACGTTCACGCTCGCCCTGCATCACGTTCGCGGTAACGGCGATGATGGGGATGTGCGTCCCCGTCGCCGCCTCCAGTGCCCGGATCGCCGCGCTCGCCTGATAGCCGTCCATGGCGGGCATGTGACAATCCATCAACACGAGGTCAAAACCGCCTTCGGAAAACAAGGCCACGGCGTCATTGCCGTTAGCGGCAATGCGCGTAGTGCAGCCTAGCCGCGTCAATAGGGTTTGCGCGAGTAACTGATTCACCTGATTGTCCTCGGCCAGCAACACCCGTGCATTAAACGTGCGTTGCTCGGGTGCGGTCGTGACGCCGACCGGCGGCATGACTGCCGCCGTGTCTGCCCGCGACACCGGAAGTTCCGCGCGAAAGACCGAGCCTTTGCCCTGCGTCGATTCCACCGTCAGCGTACCGCCCATCAAGGATACAATCTGACGGGAGATGGCAAGCCCCAGACCGGTGCCGCCGTAATGCCGCGTGGTCGAATCATCGGCCTGCGAAAACGGCTCGAAGATGCGTTCCATCGCCTCGGGCGCGATGCCGATGCCGCTGTCCGCCACCTCGATCAACAAACACTCCGCGCCGGCCTCACCTGAACCTCGTGCCGTTTTCATGCGTAACGTCACCGCGCCGCGTTCTGTGAACTTGACCGCATTGCTCACGAGATTGCCCAGTACCTGACGCAGCCGCGTCGGATCACCGCGCACCCCGAGCGGCAAATCCGCCGCAATTTCGGCCTTGATGCCGATCCCCTTCCCGGTGGCGCTTGGTGTAAACAGATGCACCGTGTCCCGCGCGATATCGGCGGGATCAAACGCCACCGACTCAATGTCGAGCTTGCCCGACTGCGCCTTGGAAAAATCCAGCACATCGTTCACGATTTCGAGCAACACCTTGCCGGAACGCTGCACTACGGCGAGGCGCTCCTGCTGCGTCGAATCCAGCGGGCTTTCCTTGAGCAAATCGATCATGCCCAGAATGCCGTGCATCGGCGTGCGAATTTCATGGCTCATCTTGGCAAGAAAATCCGACTTCGCCTGATTGGCCGCCTCGGCGTTCGCGCGCGCGACCTCCAGCGCGGCATGTTCGTGTTGCAGATCCGTGAGATAGCGCCGCTGCAACGCCTCGCTTTCAATCAGATCGGACACCTTGCGCTTGATCTCCGCCGCCAACTGCTGAAAATCGCGGGTAAGCACGCCGATTTCGTCGTTGCCGCGCGGCGCGAGCGCCACATCGTAGTCGCCAGCGCGCAGCCGGCGGCTGGCTTCGGTCAACTGTTTGAGCGGGCGCGTGAGCAGGTGCGCCACCACCGCCAGCAGCGATGAAAACACCACCAACACCGCCAAGCCGGCCAGGCCGGTACGCATCAACAACTGGCTACGCGCCTGGTCAATGAACGCGCCCGACAGGCCGTAATGCAACACGCCGAGCGGCTGCCCCTCGAGCATCAGCGGCGTCTTGAAGTCAAAACGCGCGCTGCCGTCCGCGGCGCGCACCGGTTGCGGCAGATCCGGGTCGGGCGGGGTGTTCTCCGGCCATCCATCCCGGCCCACCACCCGGCCTGATGCGTCGTACACAATGAGATACGCCACGCCTTGTTTGACGCGGCTCTCGCGCACGATGGCCTGCACCGTGGCGTAATCACGCTGCATCATCGGCGCCGCGAACGCCGCGTTAAACAGCGGCGCATCCTGCACGGCGCGCGCGCGCAGCTCGCTACGCAGGTAACTATCGACCAGATACGCGCTATTCCATGTAAGCAGCGCGATGGATAACACCTGCACCAGGATGCCGGCGGCGATCAGCTTGCCGCGAAAAGGCAGGTTCCGCCACATTAAAATGACTTGGTGATTCCGAGTCCCGCGCGCGTTTGCTCGACGAATTCATCCAACGGCTTTTGGTCGGCCGCCGTGATGTCGCGAATGTGGGCAAAGCCCGATAGCGAGAAGAATTTCTTCCCGTCATCGGTGCCCGGAAATTGCAGGATCAGCGCCTTCACGCGCTTTTGCTCGGCGGCGGACAGCGCTGGATTGGCGATCACCCAAAAGCCCGGCACCTTGGCGAACTCGGTGACGATTTTCAGCCCCTTGCGTGTCTCTTCGCCGATGGCACGAAACTCGCCCATGCTCATGATCGCCATCGGCGCCTCGCCCGAACGAATCAAGGTGCCGAGGCTGTCGTCATTGCCGGCGCGGGTGATTTTAAAGTCGCGCTCCGCCTGAAGTCCCTGCTCGCGCAGCCATTTCAGGCCGGCCAGCGCCACCAGCGATTGCGGATTGGCCAGCGCCAGCGTCTTGCCCTTCAATTGCTCGACCGCGGTATTGGTGTTGGCCGCGCCCGTCACCAGCAGGCCGGCGATCGGCGGCTCGTAAATCGCGATGGGGTCCCACTGGGCATCAAGCTGATTTACACGACCGACGTTTGCCGCTGTCACCACCATCTGGTATTCACCACGCATGGTGGCGGCGCTGAACGCACGCATATCCGCTGCGGTGGCTATTTCAACTTTGCGCTTGAGTTCGCGCTCGAAGTACGCGCGCATCGGCTGGTAGTTGGCAAGGATCACGCGCGCGCTGACGTTGGGCACCACGCCGATGATGAAGGCTGGCTCGGTGGCTGGTGTCTGTGCCTGTAATGCAACCGGAATCGCCGCGATCAGCACGGCGGCAATCCACCACCGCAATCGATTTGAGAGAGTAAGCATCAATAAAATTCCTCAAAAAACCGCGCCGCCAACCTGTGTGACGCGGGCGCGCTGCTGGCCGGACATGCCTGGCGGGAGCAAAATTTTACCCTCATTACGTCGCCTTGGCGCGGAAATAACTGTTGCGATCGATGCTTTTTACCTTGACGTTTTCGACACGATTTCCGCGCAGTACATCCAGCGAAATTTCGATGCCGGCGTTGCCGGTTTTCCATAGCCTCGTGTAAAAATCCGCCTGTCCCTTAAGCGCGCTGCCCGCGATGCCGACAATAATGTCGCCTGCCTTCAAACCCGCTTCATCGGCCGGGCCTTCGGGTGACACGCGCACCACCAGCAGGTTGCCGCCGACTTCCTGCGAAGTGACGCCCAGCCACGGACGCGGCTTCACGGTTGATTTTCCGTTGGCGATGAAATCACCGATCACGGGCTTGAGTACATCGATGGGCACGAACATATTGCCGGGAACAGCGGCGGCGCCGGCGATTGCATTGCTCACGGCCAGCGAGCCGATGCCGAGCAGCTTGCCTTCGCGGCTGACCAGCGCCGCGCCTTGCCAGTTCACCGTGGCGGGCGCGGTGTAGATCGCCTCATCCAGCAGGTACTCCCAGTAACCGACGAACTGGCGCTTGGACACCACATACGCAGGCGCCACGCCGTCAAAGCCGACGATCAGCACCATGTCGCGCTCTTTGGCCTCCGACGACAAGCCCATGTCGATGGGCTTGACCGGCACCGGCACCAGGGTCTTGAGCAAACCCAGCCCGGTGGCATTGTCGAAACCCACCACGATGGCCGGGTACGCCTTGCCGTCGGCGGTGTTGACTTCGACTTTTTCGGCCTCGGTAATCAAGTATCCAATGGTCAGCACCAGGCCGCTGGAGTCGATCACCACGCCGGTGCCCTCGCGGTTTCTGCCCAGCGTCTGGACGCTGCGCGCGTCGGCGGCCGCCTGCACGCGCACGCGCACCACCGATAGCGCATCGACGGTCATTTCCGGTTTGCCGCGCGGCGCGGGCGCGGCCTGGGTATCGGCATCCTGTGCATGCAGCGACGCGGCAGCCATGCCCAGTGGCAACAGCGTCCAAACGAGCTTGCGTATGCAACGTATGCAACGATTCCATGTGTTCACGGTAGTCTCCTCGCGGCGGAGGCAGCCATCGATTCCGCGCGCCTGTGAATCGTATGCTACGACGATTCTCCGCGTTTGGTAAGCCCCGTTTGGCAAGCTGTTTGGCAAGCCCATTTGCAACGGACAATTCACGCTAAAATGCCGCCGGCTCCCGCTGGATCATTCGGATCATAGTCGGCGGGCTTGATCGCTTACAGGAGATGACTCATGGATTTAGGACTAAAAGGAAAGATTGCCGTTATCACCGGCGGCAGTGACGGCATCGGCCGCGCGACGGCGGTGTTGCTGGCGCGCGAAGGCGCCAAAGTGGCGATATGCGCGCGCGGCCAGGAGAACCTCGACAACACCGCGGCGCAGATCCGCAAGGAAGGCGGCGAAGTGCTGGCGGTATCGGCCGACATGTTCAAGCCCGACGACATCAACCGCTTTTTTGACGCCGTGATCAAGCAATTCGGCGGCATCGATATACTGCTCAACAATGCCGGCACCTCGCGGCGCGGCAATTTTCTCGACATCGACGATCAAGCGTGGCACGACGACATTGAGCTCAAAGTATTCGGCGCCATCCGCTGCACGCGGCGCGCGATTCCCGAAATGAAAAAACGCGGCGGCGGCCGCATTATCAACATCACCATTTCCAGCGCCAAGCAGCCAGGCGCGGGCTCGATGCCGACCTCGCTGTCGCGTGCGGCCGGGCTGGTGTTGACCAAATCACTGTCAAAGGAATATGCCGCCGACAATATTCTGGTGAACACCGTGTGCATCGGCAAAATCAAATCCGGCCAGCACGAGCGGCGCATGGTGAAAGAGGGCCGCAGCCCGGAAAAATATTACAACGATGAATCGAAAACCATACCCATGGCACGTTTTGGAGAAGCAGAAGAAGCTGCCGCGGCTATTGTATTCTTCGCCTCGTCGATGGGAAGCTACGTCACGGGCTCAAGCCTCAATCTCGATGGCGGCACCTCGGGCGTGCTGTAGTCATATCTAAATAACTACTTGTTTTTAAAGTGTTTAATTGATTAATTGATTAACCCTGATCCATCGCAAGGTGGATCAGGCGTTCGCCGCCAGCGCCCCCACATAGGCGCCCACGAGATCACGCTCGTCATCGTTCAGGCCGATGAACTTGCAGCCCACGCGCGTCGCCTCGCTGCCATCCGGGCCCGGCATGGCTCTCGTATGCTGCACCAGCATATCCACCGTGAGCAACCCGACACCCGGCAGCGCTATGGTGCAGCCGCGCAGCAGTTCGCCCTCGTCCAGCCGGATTTCGCTGTCGCAGCTCACCGCACCGACCCCGCTGACGCTCATATCAAGCACCTCCGCCTCGACCTCGATAAACCCGAGATTGAGCGTCATTTTCAGCGCCGGACCCGCGGGAATCTTGTAGCGTTTATCGCGGCGGCGCTGAAACCGCCACATGAATTCCGGCATCAAGGCGCTCACCGCCGGCATGCCGTCTACCTCGATCACCGAGCAATGCCCGGCCTGAAACTGGACATAGGCATCGTCGAACAGGCAACGAAGCATCATGCGTTCCGCCTGATCCGACGCCAGCGCGTCGCGCCACGCAACGGGGCACATGAACAGCAGCGTGCTGGTATTGTGCTCGACAAATATCAGCGTGGTGTCGGCGACAGGCCCCGTGCCGGCGCCATCGACCGACAGCGTGATCTGCTGCTCACTGATAACGTCGAGAATACGCCGCATCTCGGTGCGCGAACGCACCAGAAATTCGCTGCCCTCGATTGCGGGAAACAGTGCCACTGAAGATTGCGTTTCGGGCGCCATAACCACTCCGGTTTCCATGAAATCAACTCCTTGAAGAGACGATTCATTGTAGGCACGGAAAGTAAACGGCGAGCGCCCTGCCCCCGCCGCTGATCGCCGACAAGCGGCGTTTCAACGCCTTGGCGTGAAAAATATCACGGAAAAATGCAGGGAATGGCGCGAACAGGGATAGCCTCACGTCCGTTGATTACTACTGTAAGCCCGTTACCCATTGGCGGCGCTCCTTCTCACGCACCCCTTCAAAAAGAGGCGCCAGACAGGCAGGTGAAGGTGTCCCGCCGTTCCCGCCGTCGCGGTAGTCCGGTGCTTTGCGTTATCGCTACGCGAGTTTCACAGGACAGGTATTGCGCAACAGGCGCCGGCTACTACGCCTGAGCGGTTTGCGCGTGCAGCTTCACACCCAGCGCATTTATCACCTTGAGGATGGTCGCAAAGCTGGGATTGCCTTCGCCGGACAGCGCTTTGTAAAGGCTTTCACGTCCCAGCCCGGTTTCACGGGCAAGCTGGCTCATGCCACGGGCGCGCGCGATATTGCCCAGTGCCTTGGCGATGAAGGCCGGGTCATCACCGGCTTCCTCTAAACAGGCGTCCAGATACAGCGCGATATCTTCATCGCTGTTCAGGTGCTCGGCGCTATCCCATTTGCGTAGTTTGATTTTTCCCATGTTCAACGCTCCAGTTCGCGCGCCAGCCGCAGCGCGGTTTTAATATCGGTCTGCTGAGTGGACTTGTTGCCACCGGCCAGCAGAATCACCCATTCACGCCCAAAGCGTTTCCAATACACCCGATACTCCGCGCCGTGGTGTATGCGCATTTCGGATACGCCTTTTCCCACCGGTTCGCAGTCGCCAAAATTACCATCTTCCGCACGGTCAATCCGCGCTTGGATGCGCGCCTTTGCCTTGCGGTCACGCAGCCCGGCGAACCAAGTGTCAAACGTCTCCGTGGTTTGAATCGTGCTCACGCTAATGGGTATTGTATATTATGGGATACGGTATATCAAGCGCTCGGCAAACGCGCTACGCCGCTTTCTTCACCCGCGGTTCCACGCGCAGGCCCGCGTGCGCCAGCATGTTCACCAGCGCATCGAGGCTGAATTTATCTATCCTGCCGCGCATTACATCATTCAGGCGCGGCTGCGTGATGCCGAAGCGCTTTGCCGCTTCACGCTGCGATGCGCCACGGGCAGCATCACGCACGCGCGACATGAGTTGCGCGCGCAGCATCAGGTTGTTTGCTTCGTCGGGCGAGAAGCCCACGTCGAGAAACACGTTGCCGCTGCCGCGTGTCATTTTCAGTTTGGCGTTTATCGTTGCTTTCATTACGTAACCTGCAACCCGTAGTCAAGCCGCGATTGGCTCTATGTGCCGGTAGCGCTTCGGTTCGCGTTCCAGCAGCCACAGGTCTAGCGCGTATTGCATCCGCAGCCAGCTTTCCGGCGTGGTGTTGGTGAGCTTCCCTACGCGCATAGCCATGTCCGCCGACATGCCGCGTTTTTCGAGCAGCAATTCCGATACGGTCAGGCGGCTTACGTCCAGCCGCTTGGCGAATTCCGCCTGCGTCATGTTGAGTGCGGGCAACACGTCTTCGCGCAGCGTTTCGCCGGGATGCGTGGGTTTGCGCTTGGGGTCGCGTAGCGTTTTCATAAGTGGTTATGCTGCTTTTTGAATTCGCCCCGTGAGGGTAGTCACGCGAGTAACGGGTAGTGAAGCCCGGAATGCTGCGCGCACCGCAGCGGGCTGCTTTGACGCCACTAGCAAAAGCGCCCGCGCTGGCCCGTGGGGTTCGCGCCGTGCCTGCTCCCAATTGCGCAGCGTGCCTACACTCACGCCCATGAACCCGGCGAATTCGGTTTGTGACAAGCCCAGTTCCTTGCGTATGGCGGGCACATCCGAGGCTGTAGGCATTTCAACCTCGTGGGTTTTGAGTTTGACTTTGCCTTTCTGCCACGACTTGAATTCTTCCAACCCTTCAATGATTTCCTTGCCGATATTGCGCTTTTTCATTTGAGTCCCTCAAGCAGTTTCACGATGCGCTTTAGCTGCGCTGCGCTAAGGGTTTCTTGCTCGCCCTTGGCGTACATCGTCAGCAGCACAATTTGCGCCTCAGCCGTTATCCAGTAATAAATCACTCGCACGCCACCCGATTTGCCTTTGCTGCCCGCACCCCAACGAACCTTGCGCACACCGCCGGATTCTCGAATGATGGCTCCTGCATCAGGTTGTGCCATCAAATGGTTTTGCAGGCCACGATAGGAATCATCATTCAGGTATTGCCCCAGCAACTTGCTAAATTGAGAGGTTTCGATAAAGACCATACGATAGTTTAGTTAGCAACAGGAGGTAAGTCAATGGCGCAGGGCGGGCGCACATAAAAGATAAGATGCTTTGCCGTGCTGGCATTTGCCTGGCCCGATTTTCAACGCCAAGCGGCTGTCTGGTGGCTTTTGCTTTTACGTCACGCTCACCACCCGCAAGCCCGGCTGCCGCGCCTCAAACGCGATGCCCGCTTGCGTCAGCATCCACGCTTCAATCTTGGTGTGCCACATACGCAGCAGGTCGAGCGGGCGCACCTTGTAATGTTTCTCCGCCGTCGCGCTCGGCTTGTGTCCCATGATTTGCGCCACCACGCCCACCGGGCATTCAATCCACTTGGTCAAGCTGCTGAACGAGCCGCACAGTCCGTGCAGAGAAACATTGGGCAGTCCGGCAGCGGTCAATGCTTTTTTATGGTTGATGCGCGGCTCTTGCAGTCTGCCGGATGCCGCCGTAGGGCTTGAGAATACCCATTCATTGCGCCGGGGCAGGCTCGATAACAGGTTTGCCAGATAAGGCGTCAGCGGAATAGTGCGTTCGCCATCCACCTTGTCGCGTATGGTGACGATTGTATTGGTGCCGTTGGAGGGAATCGAACCCCCGACCTGACGCTTACGAAGCGCCTGCTCTACCAGCTGAGCTACAACGGCATGAAGGGACTTGAACTACAGTGCAATAGTTCAGAGGCGCATTTTATCACTAGCGCCGATGATCCGCACCCACTGCGTCGGCCACCGAGGCGAAGCCGTCCGCGCGCAAGCACGACGCCAGATCACGCTTGATACTCAACACCAGTTCGGGGCCGTGGAACACCAGTGCGGAATAAAGCTGCACCAGCGACGCGCCGGCGCGGATTTTGGCATAGGCATCAGCGCCGCTTGCCACGCCGCCGCAGCCGATGATGGGGATTTTTCCGCCGGTGAGCCGGTACATGTCCGACAGACATTGTGTCGCCAGCGTGAACAGCGGCGCGCCGGAGAGGCCGCCGCCTTCGCCTGCGTGGCGGCTGTGCAGCGCGGGGCGCGTCACGGTGGTATTGCCCACGATCAGGCCATCGATTTTCGTCGCCAGTGCGACCTCGGCGATATCCTGCAATTGCGCTTGATCCAGATCGGGGCCGACTTTCGCCAGCAGCGGCGGCAAGTGATTTTTATCCGGCGCCGCCTGGTATCGCGCTTCGAGCACGCGCTGGATCAGGGCTTCGATTTCGCCGCGCGCCTGCAGGCTGCGTAGCCCCGGTGTGTTGGGCGAGGACACATTGCACACCAGGTAATCCGCCAGCGCGCACACGGCAGTGATGCCGGTCGCGTAGTCGGCGGCGGCATCCGGCGCGTCGCGATTTTTGCCGACATTGGCGCCGACGATGCCCGATCGCTTGCGGGCGCGCAGCTTGCCCGCAAAATACGCCAGTCCCTTGCTGTTAAAACCAAAACGATTAATGACGGCCTGATCTTCATTCAACCGGAACAGGCGCGGCTTCGGATTGCCGGGCTGCGGCAGCGGCGTTACGCTGCCCGCTTCGACAAAACCAAAACCGAACGCCAGCATCGCGTCCATCACCTCGGCGTTTTTGTCGAAACCCGCCGCCAATCCTATCGGGTTGGGAAACGACAAATTCCACACGCGCGTCGCAAGTATGGGATCGTCGGTTTGATTTGCGCGCCCCGCCAACCCGATTTTCAGCGCCCAGAGCGCGGCGCCATGCGCGGTTTCGGGCGGCAAAAGATGCAGCAGCGGGCGCACGGCGCCATAGTACGTCATTTAACTAACTATTTGTTTTTAAAGTGTTTTTTATTCACCACTCGCGCCCGCGGTGCCGCCATGCGCTTTTGACCAGCCGCGCGGATCGTTGATGAATTTCTCCACTTCGGCGAGCATTTTGGTGTCGAAGGTATTCGCCGCTTTCGCCACCGCGAGCACGTCCTGCCATGTGGCCAGCGCGTGCATTTTCACGCCCATGTCGTCGAGCAGCTTCGCGCCCTCGGGAAAAATGTTGTAGTAAAAATTCACGAACACGTGATCGCACTTGCAGCCCGCCGCGCGCAGCGCATTGCAAAAATTCACCTTGCTGCCGCCGTCGGTGGCGAGGTCTTCCACCAGCAGCACGCGCTGGCCCTCGGTGACCACGCCTTCGATCTGCGCGTTGCGGCCAAAGCCCTTGGCCTTTTTGCGCACGTATTGCATCGGCAGCATCATGCGATCGGCGAACCACGCGGCGTACGGTATGCCCGCTGTCTCGCCGCCCGCCACCGCGTCGAATTGTTCAAAGCCGACATCGCGATGAATGGTGGCGACGCCGAAATCCGTCAACGTTTGCCGCACGCGCGGAAACGAAATCAGCCGCCGGCAATCGGTGTAGACCGGGCTGGCAAGGCCCGATGTGTATATGTAAGGCTTGTCCTCCATGAACTTCACGGCATCAACCTCGATCAGCATTTTTGCCGTGAGTTCGGCCATCACTTTTTTGTCTGGAAATCCGATTCCGTGTGCCATGCCTGCTTCCTTTATTCGAAAATTTTCCTGGAAATTTCAGCGGGGTTCATTACCGGCCTGAACTTTAGCATTCCGCCCCCAACAAGGCGATAGCCCATCGAGTAAAATGCATATCCCGTCCCAACCACCCTGTCCGAAGGAGATACGACCATGGCACTCTCGATGTCCCAGATTTCGCTGCCGGTGTTTGTGCGCCACCTCGAAGGTCTCGCCATTGTGCTGAAAAAAGCGCAGGCGCTCTATGCCGAGAAAAAATTCGATGAAGCCTCGCTCATGAACCACCGGCTCTACCCGGACATGTTCACCTTTGCCCGCCAGGTGCAGGCCAGCACCGACCACGCGCGCAACTGCATCGCCGCGCTCGCCGGCGTGGAAGCGCCCAAGGTGCCGATGGATGAAAAAAGCATCGCCGACCTCGCCGCCCGCGTCGATAACACCGTGGCGTGGTTAAACGGCATCAAGCCCGCGCAAATCGACGGCAGCGAAGACAAAAATCTCACCATCAAGGTGATGGATCGCGAAATGCAGTTCACCGGCATCGACCTGCTGCTGAAACGCTCGCTGCCGAATTTTTATTTTCATGCCACCACCGCCTACGACATTCTGCGTCACAACGGCGTGGAAATCGGCAAGCGTCACTTCATGGGCAATCC
>JANPOH010000484.1:0-4693 GCA_031427895.1 Betaproteobacteria bacterium | reverse complement strand
GAATTCCTAAATCAAGCCGCAACCGGCGTCTGAAACAGCCCGCGACAATGGTCGCGCCAGCCGTAACGGTCCAATTGCGCACGCGTTGGCGCTGACTCCCCTGCCCGCTCCGCCGGCGTTGTGCCGCCAAGCGAACGATGAACACGATGCTCATTGTAGTAATCGCGGAATTCACTCAATTTTCGTGCGAGGTCAAACCGATTCCAGAACAAGGTCTGATCGAGATACTCGCGTCGGATGGTGCCAATCAGGCGCTCGACGAACGGGTGCGAAACCGGCACATGGGGAACAGATTTGATCTCATCAATTTCGAGCACGCGCAGGTTGGCCAGCCACCGATGAAAGCGAAACAGCGAGTCGTTATCCGTGCTGATGTGCTTGGGTAGTTGTTGGCCAGAAACAGCGCAATTGAACATCCGGCACACCGAAATGCCATCAATAGTTTCCCTCTCCACGCCAATGCCGACAATCCGGCGCGTGAATACATCCATTACGAGCATCACCCAGTGACTGCGCAGCAGAATCGATTCGCAACGGAACAGGTCGACGCTCCAGAGGCTGTCCTTGGTCTGCGCGATCAGGGTCAGCCACGACGGGCCGTCGCTGCCGCCCGGCTCCGGCCGGTAGTGCCTGACAAGAATTCGGCGCACGACATCCTTATCCAGATCGATACCGAAAGCTCGAGATATCTGCTGGGCGATGCGCACACAGCCGAACTTCGGATTGCTGCAAATCATCCTGATAGGAGTTGATGTTACCGGCGGCGCATCCGACCAGAATTTCATTATTCAAAATCTCATCACGCAAGGAAAATTAGTGACGGACATGTAGTGACATGTGGTGCTATCGTGCCAGCGAAAAAACCCGGCGAATCCCGCCGGGTTTTTTATGGCAAATCCAAGGGTGGGTCCTATAGCGCGGCCCTGCTAAAATCGCGGCACATTGCTTTGACATTGCAAAGAAATAAAAGTGTTTAAAAACAAATAGTTACATAATATAACCCATTCTAAAAAGGCAGCCCCGTGCAAGTTACTCGAACCCTGGCTAAATTTCTGGTTGAACACAAAGCCGCCAATGTGCCCGACGCCGTGCGTCACGAAGGCGCGCGTTCGCTGCTCAATTGGGTGGCGTGCGCGGTGGGCGCGTCGAAGCACGAAACCGTTAAACGCACGCTCGCGGCGATTAACGAATTTTCCGGGCCGCGCGAGGCCACTATCCTGGGCCGCACTGAGCGCGTGGATATTTTTCAGGCGGCGCTGCTGAATGGCGCGACCTCGCATACGTTTGATTTTGACGACACGCATCTTAAAACGGTGATCCATCCCAGCGGCCCCGTGCTGTCCGCCATTCTGGCCCTGGCCGAGCATCAAGCCGTGAGCGGGCGCGATTTTCTGCACGCATTTATCCTGGGTGTTGAAGCCGAATGCCGCATCGGCAAATCGGTTTTCCCGCATCATTACGATGCGGGTTGGCATATCACGGCGACGGCGGGCGTGTTCGGCGCGGCGGCGGCGGCCGGGCGCCTGCTTAAACTGAGCGAGCAGCAAATGGTGTGGGCGCTGGGCACGGCGGCCACGCACGCCTGCGGCATCCGTGAAACCTTCGGCACCATGGTCAAGCCCCTGCATCCGGGCATTGCGGCGCGTAACGGCTTGATGGCGGCGCTGCTGTCGAAAAAAAATGTCACCAGCGCGGAGCAAGGCATCGAAGGCCGGCGCGGCTTTGCGGCAATTTTTTCCACCCGTTTTGATCCTGCCGCGATCACCGACGATCTGGGCAAAACCTGGGAAATTTCCGCTAACAGCTACAAGCCGTATGCCTGCGGCGTGGTGATTCATCCGGCGATCGACGGCTGCATCCAGTTGCGAAACGAACACAAATTGAAGCTCGACGATATCGCGCGTATCGATCTGAAGGTGCATCCGCTGGTGCTGGAACTGACGGGCCGCCGCGATCCGAAATCCGGGCTGGAGGGCAAGTTCAGCATCTACCATTCGTGCGCGGCGGCGATTCTGCTGGGCGAGGGCGGCGAGGCGGCGTTTAGCGATGCCATTGTGCGTAACCCGAAAGTGATCCGCGTGCGCGATCAGGCCCGTGCGGTGGTGCGGGCGGGCGTGGCCGAGGATCAAGTGCATATCACCCTCACGCTCAAGGATGGCCGCGTGTTCGAGAAAAAGATCGAGCATGCGGCGGGGAGTGTTGATAATCCGCTGCGTGACGCGGATCTCGAAGCCAAGTTTCATGTACTTTGCAAGGGCGTTCTGCCCGTGGCGCGAGCGAATAAATTGATGGGCCTGTGCTGGAACGTGGGCGCGCTGAAAAATGCGGCGCAGATTGCACGCGCGTCGGCGCCGCCGCGCGCGACGGTCAAGTCGAAGGGCGTGAATCGCCGCAGCGCCAGCACTCGGTGAACTGGCCTTCCCTATCTTCATCGCAGCGGGTGCAGCGCCAGCGCTCATGCGCGTGGTTGCGTGCGGCCTCGCCGTGAAAAAATTGCCGCAATAGATCGCCGGCGCGCGCGTGGTCACTGTCGTCAAGCACCCATACTTTGCACACGTCGGCGGGCAGTTCGCCGATGCCGCCGGCCAGAAATTCGCCGCGCACGAGGGCGGGAATGCCGAACGATTCGAGATAGCCGCGTATTAAATGCGCTTCGGCGGCATGGCGTGCATTGTGCAGTGCTTTCATGGGCGTATCTTATCGCCCGGCGAGCCGGTCGCGATGGGGTGCGTGTTAAAATCCGGGTTTTTCCGAGGCGCGGCAAATGAGCAAGGCATTAAATATCGGTATTCTGGAAGGCGACGATATCGGGCTGGAGGTGGTTCCGGAAGCGATCAAGGTCATGCGCGCCGCGGCGGCGAGAGCCGGTCTTGCCATTGATTGGCACGCAGTGCCCATCGGCAAAAAGGCGTTCGACGATCTCGGCAACACCATGCCGCCGGGCACGCTGGATAAGCTGGATACGCTCGACGGCTGGGTGCTGGGGCCTATCGGCCATCAGGCGTATCCGAAAAATAATCCCAACTCGATCAATCCACATCCGATCCTGCGGCGGCACTACGATTTGTTCGCGAACATTCGTCCGTCGAAATCGTATCCCGGCGTGCCGTGCATTTATAAAGATGTCGATCTGATTCTGGTGCGCGAGAACAACGAAGGTTTTCCGCCGGATCGCAACATGCATCTGGGCTACGGCGAGTTTCGCCCGTCGCCCGACATGACCATCGGCATCCGCGTGATTACGCGGCAAGGCTCGCAAAAAGTGGCGCGCGCCGCGTTTGATATCGCGCGCACACGCCCGCGCAAAATCGTCACCGCCGTTCACAAAGACACCGTGTTCAAGCTCGCCTGCGGCATGTTCGCCGAAGAGTGCCGCAAGGTGGCGCTCGAATATCCCGATGTGGCGTTCAATGAAGTGCTGGTCGATACCATGGCCGCCAAGCTCATCATGAAGCCGCAGCAGTTTGATGTGATCGTCACCACCAATACCTTTGGCGATATTTTGTCGGATGCGGCCTCGGCTCTGGTTGGCGGCCTTGGCCTTGCGCCGGGTTTATCCGCCGGGCCGGAGCGCGCGATGGCGCAGGCCACGCATGGCTCCGCGCCGGACATCGCGGGCCAGGGCATCGCCAATCCGTACGCGATGATAATGTCGGGGCAGATGTTGCTGGCGTGGCTGGGACACAAACATAATGCGCCTGCCGCATTGCAGGCGGCGGATTTGATGGAGCGCGCCACGGAGCATGTGGTCAAGGCGGGCAAGGTGCTGACCGGCGATATGGGCGGCAAAGCCTCCACGCGCGAGATGGGCGATGCCATCGCCGCAGCCGTGGGTAATATGTAACTATATGATTTTGCTGAATATTTTAAGCGCCGGCGCAGCGCAATCCGTGGTGCAAAACGTGATGGCGGCGATTCGGCGTGAAACGGGGCACGACGTTGCCGCCGAGTTCGGAGCTGTCGGCGCAATGAAAGCCCGCGCCTTGAGTGGCAATGGTGGCAATGGCGGCACGGCGGTGGACGTGATCGTGCTCACCGACACCATGATCGACGAGCTGATCGCTTCGGGCTTTGTAGCGGCGGGGCGTCATGACCTGGGCAAGGTGGGCACGGGTGTCGCGGTGCGCGCGGGCGTGACCCAACCCGATGTGGCGACGGCCGACAGCCTGCGTGCGGCATTGCGTGCCGCGAGCGTGATTACCTTTCCCGATCCGGCGGTGGCGACTGCCGGCAAAATCGTGATGGCGTGTCTGGAAAAACTCGGCATCGCGGCGGAAGTGAAAGACCGGCTGAAGGTTTTTCCCAACGGCAATGCGGCAATGAACTGGATGGCTGCCAACGGCGACGCGCGCACCATCGGCATCACGCAAAATACCGAGATACTGCCGATCTCGGGCGTTTCATATATCGGGCCGCTGCCGGACGAGTTTCAGGCCAAGGCCACTTATTCCGCGGGGTGTGTGGCGAACAGCGCGCGCACTGCCGCAGCGCAGGATTTTATTTCACGTTTGACCTCGCCCGAGGCAAAGCCGATGCTGGCCGCCGCCGGGTATGAGTTTTAAAACAGAGTCTTAACCCGAACGTTGCACAAAAATCCGACCCCAAGCTTTTGGCATAATGTGGAATTGAAATCGCATCGCGTCAGAACGGCGAGCGCAGTCTACCCTACCCATTAAAGTCAGCAGGCGGCGAC
>JANPOH010000483.1:0-1909 GCA_031427895.1 Betaproteobacteria bacterium | reverse complement strand
GGCCACCATCAAAGGGGTAGCGCGCGATCTTCCTCCGATAAATACACCAGCTCGAGACGTCAGCCAACGCGCCCGGTCGCGCACGCATCATATCGTGTAATTCGCGCCGCACCTGGGCGTAACCCGCATCATCGAACAAATTATTCATTTCGCCCGGATCGTTTTCCAGATCGTACAACTCGCCCGCGCCGGATTCGAGTTCGAAGGTGCATTTGAATTTTTTGGTACGCACCACGCGCAGCTTCAACGCCACGCCGCAGCGCGAGGGATGCAAATGCCATTCGCTGTACGCCACATCGCGCGTCTCCGCCCCGCCGCGCAACAGCTTCACCAGACTGCGGCTTTGCAGTTCGGCGGGCTTCGCCACGCCGGCCATTTCATAAAACGTCGCCGACAAATCTAGCGTCGACACCGGCTCCACCACCAACTGCCGGCTCGCCACACCCGGCCCGCGCGCCACCATCGTCACCCGCAGCAAATCTTCGTACGGCGTCGGCCCTTTGAGATACAGGCCGTGATTGCCCAGCAGCTCGCCGTGATCGGTGGTGTAAATCACCAGCGTGTTGTCGGCAACACCCGCCGCTTCGAGCGCGCTCAGGATGCGCCCGACGTTGTGATCAACTTGCGAAATCATGCCGTAGTAATTGGCGGTCATCTCCGCAAGCTGCGCGTCGGTTTGATCCGGCACGCGCGAGCCTTCGGCGCGAAACTTGAGCATCACCGGGTCATCCAGTTGCGGCTTGCCTTCAAGCGACGCCTTATGCCACCACGGGCGGCGCTCCAGATCGCGCGCGCGGTGTTTTGGCAGCACCATGTCTTTCGGGTCGTACATCAAACTCCACGGCTCCGGGCAATCGAAGGCGTGGTGCGGATCGGGGAACGACACCCACGCGCAGAAGGGTTTGTCGCCGTCGTTTTTCGCGGTCGCATCACCGATCCATTTAATCGCGCGATCCGCGATCCATGTGCTTGAATGCCACGCAGCGGGCAACGCCGAATACCAAGTCTGCGCCGCACCCGTGCCGGGGCGCGATTCAGCGGCCCACAGTTTGATGCCCTCACTGCATCCCTCTGCATCGATGCCGCGCGACGACAACCAGCGTTCGTAATGTCCCACCGGCGGCTGCTCCAGCGGGCGCGTGCGGTGCAGGTGCCCCAGCACACTCAACTCGCAATGTTGAAATCCCATATACGGCCCCACCCAATCGGGGCCGTACTGCGCCTGACTCTTGTTGCATTCCGGTGTGCCGGTAGGCGCGAAGGTGGCCTTGGTGGAAAAATGCGCCTTGCCGATAAAACCGGTTTGATAACCGGCCTTGGCCAGCGTGCCGGCGAAACCGGCTTCACCGATACGCGGATCGAGATCAACGCCGTTGTCCCACACGCCATGCGTCAAAGGCAGCATGCCGGTGAGGATCGACGAACGCGACGGCTGGCACACCAGATTCGGCGTGATGCACGCGGAAAAGCGCGTGCCTTCGCGCGCGAGGCGGTCGAGGTGCGGTGTTTTGATGTTTTTATTTTCGAAGCCGTTGCAATCGGCGCGCTGCTGGTCGGAAGTGATGAGAAGTATGTTTGGTTTCATGTTGTTCTATCCAGTAAAAAGGCTATTTCTTGACACCCATTTCCGCCCACAGCGTGCGGAACGCCGAGGCCTGATGCTCCAGAAAATCGTCCGCCGCCTTGCCGGTGAGGAAATTCTCACGCCAGAAGTTGCGCGCAAGGTCCCGTTGCCAGGCGTCTGATTTATTCGCGGCTGACAGCGCCCGCACCCAAAATGCCACTTGCTCGCGGCGCATGCCCTTGGGCCCGATCACCGCGCGCCAGTTGGTGAAATCCGCGTTCACGCCCTGCTCCTTGACCGTGGGCACCTGTGCCAGCGCGCCGGTGAGGCGCTGCGGCGCAATCA
>JANPOH010000482.1:0-11913 GCA_031427895.1 Betaproteobacteria bacterium | reverse complement strand
CAACTCCACTACCAAAGTACAATCGAACGGGATTTGCCGATTGGATCAGGCGAAATTGAAAGCGCGCACCGCTACATCGTCCAACAACGCTTAAAACGACCCGGAGCCTGGTGGTGTGCGACCAACGCCGAACACATGCTGGCCTTACGACTGAATCGAGCAAACCGGCAGTGGTATGCGTATTGGGCCGACGATTTGAAGCAGGCCGCTTGAGCAACTTCAGACATCAGTTTGAATCGCACCCTCCCCCCGTTGCCGCAAGCCGCCATCGCCGAAATCGTGCTGCGTATGGAAAAACACGGCCTCACCGCCAAGGTCAGCTCGATCCACGTCAACGGCTGGTTCGGTCGCTACGACAAACTCAGCATGACGAAAATTCTCATGCGTGAAGTGTTCGCGGTTGACCTGGACGCCGCACGCGACGCGTATGTGTTCGTCGGCGATTCACCGAACGACGCGCCGATGTTCAGTTACTTTCCACACGCGGCCGGCGTGGCGAATATTCTGGATTTTGGCGCGCAAGTGGAACCCCTGCCCGCCTACATCTGTGTCAACCGCTGCGGCGCTGGTTTTGCCGAAGCGGCAGAATGCCTGCTGACCGCCATCAGGGCGTAAGTATTTGTTTTTAAACAGTAAATGTAATGATATATCTACGCAGCGATACCATCACCCGCCCCACTGAGGGCATGCTCGAAGCGATGCACGATGCGGGTTACGGCGACGATTCACGTGGCGCAACGCTACGAATCCATACTCCAGAAGGGGGAAAAGGCCAATCCGCCGTCCAGCATCCGAAAAGGCGCGCGCGGGCGAGTGAAGCAGGCGCCCGCAGTGACTCTACTCAAACGACTACGCCATGATCCGTTCCTACCGCTCCACGTTACGCAAACAAGGGCGCAATGTGTTTGACGCGCTCATCGGCGTGTTTCAACATCAGATTGTCGATCCCCTCCCTGTGTAGGGGAGCCTGAATAGTTACCAATTAAATCAAATACTTACACACAATACCAGTTATCGAATGCAAACGCGCATGGCTGCGTCGCGACGGTGCGCCAGCCAGCGGCAGCGTATGCAATCTGGCACAATCCCCATCAGCCATGACCCATGAGTGATCCCATCCCCGCCCCTGCACGCAAGCCCGGCCTGCTGATTGTCGATGACGATCCGCTGATCTGCGACACGCTTAACTTCGTGTTGAGCCGCGACTTCAACGTGTGCGTGGCGGATTCGCGGGAGCAGGCGCGCAGCGTGTTGCGCCAGCTCGATCAGCCGCCGCCATTGGCGCTGGTCGATCTGGGGTTGCCGCCGTCGCCGCACCGCCCGGATGAAGGTTTCCGGCTGATTGCGGAACTGGTGGCCTATGCGCCGGAGATGAAAATCGTGGTGCTTTCGGGGCAGAGTGACGACGCCAATGCGCGTCACGCACGCACGTTGGGCGCCATCGATTTTGTGGCCAAGCCCGCCGATCCGTCCACGCTCAAGCACCTGCTGTTGCAGGCGTTGCAAGTCGGCAAGGCGGAAAAAAGCGCGGCGGCGGGCTTGAGTCTGCTGGGCAAGAGCATGCCGGTGGAAAAACTGCGCCGGCAGATTGTGCAGTTCGCCGCCTCGCCGTTTCCGGTGCTGGTGCAGGGCGAATCCGGCAGCGGCAAGGAGTTGATTGCGCGCGCGGGCCGCACCTTGTATGCGCTGAACTGCGCGGCAATTTCACCCACGCTGGTTGAGCCGACGTTGTTCGGCTATGCCAAGGGCGCTTTCACCGGTGCCACCGCCTCGCGGGCCGGTTACTTTGAAGATGCGCGCGACTCCACCTTGTTTCTCGATGAAATCGGCGAGCTGCCGCTGGAGTTGCAGGCCAAGTTGTTGCGGGTGCTGGAGAACGGCGAATTTCAGCGCGTGGATGCGTTGCAACTGCGCGCCGAACTCGACACGGAGAGCCTGGAGTCGCCCATCCGCGGCGCGAGCGGCATCGGCGCGCCCTGCGACGCCTCGGCGCTGAAAGAGGCGGCGAAGCGGCAACTGCAAACCGAGCGCGGATTCCATCTCGATGACACGCTCGCGCGCTGGGAGCACGGTTATGTCGAGGCCGCATTGGAAATGACACAAGGCAACCTCACGCGCGCGGCCAAAATGCTCGGCTTGAACCGCACCACGCTGTATAGCCGCATGCAGCAATACGCGACGCATCGCGACGGCCACGACGGCGACGGCGCCCAAGATACCCGATAGCCGATGTATTACGAACACTTCGGGCTGAATCAAGCGCCTTTCAAGATTACCCCGAACACGGATTTTTTCTTCACCGGCGGCAATCGCGGGCCGATACTCGACGCGTTGATTTACGCGGTCACCCACGGCGAAGGCATCATCAAGGTCAGCGGCGAAGTCGGCAGCGGCAAAACCATGTTGTGCAACATGACGATGCAGCGCTTGCCGCAACACGTGGAAACCGTGTATCTCGCCAACCCGAGCGTGCCGCCGGAAGAAATTCTGCACGCCATCGCGTTTGAACTGCATCTGACTATCGACCGCGCGGCAACCCGACTTGAGGTGACGCAGGCGCTGCAAGCCTATCTGCTCAAGCGCCACGCCGACGGCAAGCGCGTGGTGATTTTTGTCGAGGAATCGCAGGGCATGCCGCTGGCAACGCTGGAAGAAATGCGCCTGCTGTCGAATCTGGAAACCAGGAACGACAAGCTGCTGCAGATCGTGTTGTTCGGTCAGCCCGAACTGGATGAGAATCTGCGCCAGCCGAATATCCGTCAATTGCGTGAACGCATTACACAAAGTTTCGCACTGACGCCGCTCACCATCGGCGACGTGCGGGAATACCTGATGTTCCGTTTGCGCGCGGCGGGATATCACGGCCCCGATTTGTTCACAAACGCCGTGGTAAAACGGATCGCGCGTGCTTCGGGCGGACTCACGCGGCGCATCAATCTGATCGCGGACAAAGCCCTGCTCGCGGCCTTTGCCGAGAACACGCATACGCTCAAGACGCGGCACATTGATGCGGCATTGCACGACAGCGAGTTCAGCCGGCGCGCGCCCGCGCCAAGCGCCGGCGCGCGCGGGACATGGATCGCGGCAGCGGTGGTCGCGGGCATCGCCGCCGGCGCTGCGGGCTACGCCTGGATCGCCGGGCCGTACAGCGGCACACACGCACTCGCCGAGCCGGCGGCGCCGGGCAAGCCCGCGCCATCCGTGCTATCCGCGCCCGCGGCGGAGCCAGCCGCAGCCAACGATAACGACATTCTACAGGCCCGCATCGCCGCCACCACCGGCTGGATGGCGCGACAACGTGATGACACCTGGACCATCCAGTTACTCAGCACTGCGTCGCGCAATGACTTGAGAGGCTACCTGGCCGCGACGGGAAAATTCATTGAAATCAATGACATTTATGTGTATCGTCCTTCTGTGGATCAACAACCGTCACTACCCGCTTCAGCCGCGAATACGGCGCCTGCCGTGCTCACCGTGTTATATGGAACGCATGACAGCAAGGCATCGGCGGAACGCGCGTTGGCGTCGCTGCCGGGCCGGCTAAAATCAAATCAGCCGCTATTGCGAACGGTGCAGAGCCTGCGTGCCGGACTTCAGCGGCCTTAAATCACGAACACGCGGCCACGAAACTTCAGCCGCCTTGAAGCGCAACACGAGGAAAGCCATGCACTCGACCAACAGCGTGACGTTCAATGGCTGGGCAAAAATTGTGAATAGTTTCCGTGAACCTCCGATACGCCTTCGTCTGCGCCAGCAATTCGGCGCTTTGTTATGCGCGATGGCCGGCGGCGCCGGCATCATCATGGTCGCGGGCTGCGGAACCTTTCAGCCCAAGGCCACGATAACCCCCTCCGAAGGCCACATCGCCGCGCCCGCGCCACGCGCGGAAGCTGCTGCCGATATCCCGCCGCCCGCGCGTATCAGCACGTTTGTTCCGCCGCCCAAACCGGCAGTCAAGCCGCAGACCTACAGCGTGGTGGTCAACGAAGTTCCGGTAAAAGAACTGCTGCTCGCGTTGTCGCGCGACACCAAACAAAACATTGATATCCATCCCGCCCTGCAAGGCGTCGTGAGCCTTAACGCCATCAATGAAACGCTGCCCGCCATCCTCCAACGGATATCCCGGCAGGTCAGCATGCGTCTGCGGATGGAAGGCAACGCCATCATTGTCGGGCCGGACACCGCGTATTCCAGGACCTACCGCATCGATTATGTGAACATGACGCGCAACTCGAGTTCGATCACCAGCATGTCGGGGCAGATCGGCGGGTCAGGCGCGCAGACCGCCGCCGGACAATCCAGTCAGACCGCCACGGCGCAGCAATCCACCACCTCCGTGTCCACCGTGTCGACCAATGATTTCTGGAAAACGCTGGAGACCACGCTGCGCGGCATACTCTCGTCGTCGGTGGTGCTGACGCGACAGGAAAAAGCCGAGAACATGGCGGTGTATCGTCAGGAGCAGGAGATCCGGCTGGCGGAAGCGAAATCCAGAACCGCGGCCACATCGGCGGCGGCCGCACCCGCCCACCTCAGAGGCGCCGCGGATACCGGCATCCGCACGGCGATGTCCGCGCAGTCAAACCTGAACCCGGTCAGCGATGATGTGATTGTGAATCCGATCGTCGGCACGGTGACTGTCACCGCCACCGAAGGACAGCATGATCTGGTGCAGGGCTATCTGAATCAGGTGCAAAACTCCGCGCAACGTCAGGTGCTGATTGAAGCCACGATCGCCGAAGTTAAATTATCCGACCAGTATCAGGCAGGCGTGGATTGGAGCCGCCTTGCGGTGACCGGCGGCATTACCTTTCAGCAATCGCTGCTTGCCGGCAGACTCGGCACGGCGCCCGCGTTCGCCATCGGCTACAGCAACCCGAATTCATCAATAGGCAATATCGCCAGCGCGATTCGGCTGCTGGAGCAATTCGGCAACACACGGGTAATTTCAAGTCCGAAACTGATGGCGATGAATAATCAGACGGCGCTGCTCAAAGTGGTTGACGACGTGGTCTATTTCCAGATCACCGCGCAGCCGGCGATCCTGCTGTCCGGCACCACCGGCGGCACGCAGGCCGCCTTGACCAGCACCCCGCATACGCTTGAAGTCGGCCTTGTCATGACCCTGACGCCGCAAATCAACGAGCATGGGCAAGTCATGCTGGGCGTGCGGCCCACCATTACGCGCCTGCTGGGCTACGTCAACGATCCCAACCCCGCGCTGGCGGCCGCCGGCGTTGTCAACAGAATTCCGCAACTGCAAAAACGCGAAATTGAATCCATCCTTCAGGTCGGCAGCGGACAAACCGTGATTCTGGGCGGGCTGATGCAGGACAGTTCGCAACGCACGCGCGACTTCGTGCCGGGGGTCGGCAATCCGGCGAACACCGGCAGACTCAGCGAGCTGTTCGGCTACCGCGACGAGCAGGTGAGCAAAACCGAACTGGTCATTTTCCTCCGTCCCACGGTGATTACCAATCCCACGCTGGAGAGTGACGAGCTGAAATTCTTCCAACGCTTCCTGCCGCGGGCGGCGCAGCCCGAGGCGGCGCCCGCGCCCCAGCCCAACGGCCCCGCGAAATGAGTTTGTTGATGAAGGCCTTGGAAAAGGCCGCGCAGGATCGAGAAAATACCCCGGCGAAGCCGGGCGCAAGTGCTACCCACGTTGCCCATGCTGCCCACGCCGCCCATGGACAAAACGCGCTGTCGCTGGAGCCGCTCGCTTCAGCGCCGCCCGCCAACCCGCCTGCCGTCAACGGCCCCGCCGACGGTCCGCGCCGTAACATCGCACAAGCACGTGCCGCCGTGATGCTGAATACGCCACCCGCTCGCGCAAGCAACAACGCCGCGGCATGGATCAGCACCCACCCGGTTCCGTTCACCGCTGCACTGGCGGGCGTGTTTGTCGTCGGCTACGGTATTTACCTGTATTTGCAAATCGCGCATCCCGGTCTTTTTATACCTGCCCGCGCACCGGTGGTCGCGGCCAAAGCGACGCCGCCCACGTCCGCGCCTCCCGCAGCAGCGCCTCCCGCCCCGGCAGCCGCCGACTCGCCATTGATCCCCGCGCAATCGGTTTTTGGCGGCGCGCCCGCCGCACCCGCCGCAACGGCCACCACGACGGCAGCGGCCACCGTATCGCCCCCCGCCGCGGCGCCCGCGTTACCCGCCACGCCCGCGCCGCAAAACCGCATCGCAATCAGTCGCGGTGATGCAGCCGCGCCGCGCGTGAACACCGCCGTCGGCGAAGCCTATGCCGCGCTGGAATCCGGTCGTTTCGATGCCGCCCGGCGCCTGTATGAGCAAGCGCTACGCGGCGAGCCGCACAATATCGATGCACATCTCGGGCTGGCCGCCATCGCGCAACACGAGAACCGCATCGACGACGCCTCCAGACATTTTCTGGCCGTTCTGCACGCCGAGCCGCGCCACGCGCTGGCCCAAACCGGGCTGATTGCACTGGCGGGGCGCGCCGATCCGCAGGCGGCGGAAACCCGCCTGAAACAACTGGCGGCGCGCGAACCGTCGCCGCCGCTGTTTTTCACGCTCGGCAATCTGTACGCGGATCAGGCGCAGTGGGCGCAGGCGCAGCAGGCCTATTTTCAGGCGCACCACCTGGAGCCGGGTAACCCCGATTACGCCTATAACCTCGCGGTGGCGCTCGAACACCTGGGCCAGCACAAGCTCGCGCTCGGTTTCTATCGCCGGGCGCTGCAACTGGCGTCAGGTCGCGGCCGCGCGAACTTCAATTCAACCCAGGCCCAGGCGCGTATTGCGTTACTTGCCGCGCGGCTGGAATAACCTTCGGGCAGTGCAACGGCGCCATGACTGAACAGCGTAAAAAACTGCGATTGGGCGATCTACTGGTGCAGCAGGGATTGCTCTCGGCGGATCAACTGAGTATTGCGCTCGCCGAGCAGAAGGCAGCCGCCATTCCGCTGGGCCGCATGGTGGTGCGGCTGGGGTTCGCCACCGAGAGCGCCATCCGCGATGCCATGGCGAGCACCATCGGGCAGGAATCCATCGACCTCGCCAACGTGGTGGCCGACGCCGACGCCCTGCAATGCGTGCCGCAGGATTTCGCGCGGCGCAATCATGTGCTGCCCATCGCCTACTCGGCGGTCGATAAGCGGCTCACTATCGCCACCACCGAAATTTTCAACGTGGTGATATTGGATCAGTTGCGCGCCATGGTGGCGCCCGGCGTGGATATCCGCGCGCAGATCGCGGCCGAGGCGCAACTCGAGGAAACCATCGACCGCTTCTACGGCTACGAGCTTTCGGTCGATGGCATTCTCAAGGAAATCGAAACCGGCGAGATCGATTACGACAGCCTGCGCGCCGGGGGCGACGAATACACCCAGCCGATGGTGCGGCTCATCAATGCACTGCTGGTCGATGCGGTCAAGCGCGGCGCGTCGGACATTCACTTTGAACCGGAATTCGCGTTCCTGCGTATCCGCTATCGCATCGACGGCGTGCTGGAAACCGTACGCAGCCTGCACAAGACTTTTTCGCCCGGCATCACCGTTCGCATCAAGGTGGTGAGCAGCATGAATATCGCGGAAACGCGCGCGCCGCAGGACGGGCGCCTGTCGCTGACCTTGAGCGGACGCCCGGTGGATTTTCGCGTCTCCACCCAGCCGACGATTTACGGCGAGAACATCGTGCTGCGCGTGCTCGACCGCGAGAAATCGATCATCAGCCTCGACCGCATGGATTTGCCCGCCGAGACCCTGGAAAAGTTGCACCGCCTGCTGGCGCGCCCCGAGGGCATCCTGATCGTGACCGGCCCCACCGGCAGCGGCAAAACCACCACGCTGTATTCGCTGCTGGCCCAGCTCAACGACGAAACCGTCAACATCATGACGCTGGAAGATCCCGTCGAGTACCCGTTAAATCTCATGCGGCAGACATCGGTCAATGAAGTGGCGCGCATGGATTTCGCCAACGGCATCCGCTCCATCATGCGCCAGGACCCGGACATTATTCTGGTCGGCGAGGTGCGCGACAAAGACACCGCCGAAATGGCGTTTCGCGCGGCAATGACCGGGCACCAGGTGTTCACCACGCTGCACACCAACTCGGCGCTGGGCGCGTTTCCACGTCTCTCGGACATCGGCATCCTGGCCGACATCATGGCGGGCAACATCATCGGCATCATCGCGCAGCGGCTGGTGCGCGCGCTGTGCGCGCACTGCAAGCAAGCCTGCGCGCCCTCGCCCGAGGAGCGCAAATTGCTAGGCCCGGCGGCGGACGGCATAACGCATCTCTACAAACCGGCGGGCTGCAAGCAGTGCAACAACAAGGGCTATAAGGGACGCCTGCCCATCATGGAACTGCTGGTGATGGATACCGACCTCGACGAATTGGTGGCACGCCGCGCCACCGCGCGGGAATTGCGCGAGGCCGCACTGAGCAAAGGCTTCCAGCCGCTAGCCGACGCCGGCATCCGCCGCATTATCGAGGGGACGACCACGATCGCTGAAGTCTCGAGAACGGTGGATTTGACCGGACGGCTTTAGTTGAACAATGAAAGCAGGCGATCGCCTTCACGCCATGGCAAATACTCCTTTAAAATAAAATACTTAATAAACACAAACCATTTCACCCAATAGTTTTTATCCCTCCGCCTTCCTCCTGAATCAACCATGCCTTCCTTCCGCTACAAAGCCATCGACAAAAGCAGTCGCGCGGTGCGTGGCGGCATGGATGCGGTCAACGACAGTGATCTCGAATCGCGGCTAAAGCGCATGGGGCTGGACCTGATTAGCGCCGCGGAGGTGGATCGGCGCACCTCGCTGATGACCGCGGCGGCGCGCGTTACGCGCCAGGATCTGATTAATTTTTGTTTCGATATGGAACAGATGAGCCGCGCGGGCATACCCATCGCCGACGGCTTGCGCGATCTGCGCGACACGCTGGAAAATCCGCGCATGCGCGAGGTGTTGAGCGCCATGTGCGAGGACATCGAAAGCGGCAAGGTGCTGTCGCAATGCATGGCGGCGCATCCCGAAACCTTCGACAAGGTGTTTGTCAGTCTGGTGCGCGCGGGCGAGCAGACCGGGCGCGTCGCGGAGGTATTCAGGAGTCTGGCGGATGCGTTGAAGTGGCAGGATGAACTCGCCGCGCAAACCCGGAAACTGTTGATTTACCCCGCCATGGTGCTGGTGGTGGTGACCGGAGTCATTATTTTTTTGCTCGCCTATCTCGTGCCGCAAGTCACCGGCTTGCTGAAAACCATGAATGTGACGGTTCCCCTGCAAACGCGGGCGCTGATCTACGTCTCGCAAACCGTCATTTCGTATTGGATGATTTTGCTGATCGCGCCCGTGGCCGCCGCCGCAGGCATCGCACTGACCATCCGCGGCCACCCCAGGGCGGCGTACTGGTGGGACTACGCCAAGCTGAGATTGCCGGTGGTGGGGCCGATTCTGCAAAAAATCATTCTCGCGCGGTTCGCCAATTTTTTCGCGCTGATGTATGAATCCGGCATCACCATTCTGGATGCGCTGAAAACCAGCGAAGACATCGCCGGCAACCAATATGTCGCCGACGGATTGATGCGCGCGGGCCAGCAGGTGTCGGCCGGCCAAAGCCTGACGGAATCCTTTCATGATCTCGGCCTGTTGCCGGCGCTGGTGCTGCGTATGATGCGCGTGGGTGAAAACACCGGCGCGCTCGATGTTGCGCTACGCAACGTCAATTACTTTTACACGCGCGACGTGCGCGAATCGGTGGATCGGGCGCTGCGGATGCTGGAGCCGACGCTCACCCTGGGGCTGGGGCTGGTAATGGCCTTTATCATGTGGGCGGTGCTCTCGCCTGTGTATGATATTCTGGGCAAGCTGAAACTTTAACGATTCATGGCCGACAAGATACTGCTCTGTATTTCGGCGACACAGGCCGTCGTCGCGCACACGCGCGGACACGGCGTGATTCGCTGCGGGATTTTCCCGTCCGACGAAGCGGGGCTTGCGGCATTCGATGATTTTTTATCGACGACCGGTTCGGCGCCGGTCTACCTCGCCGCCGATACCGTTGAAGAAGATTACCGCTTCGAGACGCTGCCGCATGCGACCGGCGCCGATCGCAACGGCCTGCTGGCGCGCAAACTCAAGCAGTACTACCGCAATACGCCCTACGTCGCGGCCCTGTACCGCGGCCGCACGGGCGAGAAGCGGCGCGATGACCGTTATCTGTTCGCCGCGCTGACCAACCCGTCGTTGATAGACCCGTGGCTCGCCGCCGTCACGCGCCGCCGTTTGCCGGTCGCCGGCCTTTATCTGGTCTCGATGCTGACCGAGGCGCTGATCCGCAAACTCGGCTACGATCGGTCGCGCGTGCTGGTGGTCGCGCCGCACGGGGCGGGGCTGCGCCTGACCTTTTATAAAGACGGCGAATTCTGCGTCAGCCGCCTGTCACGCAGTGGCGCGGGCAGCGATGGCACGCACACCCTGGCCGCTTACGCATCGGAGATCGCCAGTACCCGCGCCTATCTGGCGACGCTGCATCTGGATGCGACGGATGAGCCGCTGACCCTATTATTTCTCGATAGCGACGATCGTCTGCTGCCGGCGGTCGAGCACGTCGCCGCGGAAATCGCGAATGTGCAATGCGTGCATATAGACCGCGACCGGCTGATCCGCCAGGTACCTATGGCGCCGGACCATCTGGACGTTGCCCTGGAAACGGTCTACCTGAAATTGATGGCGGAACGCGCGCCGGACGCCAACCTCGCGCCGCCGGCCATCACCGCCGATCACCGGCGGTTTCAGCGTCGCAATGCGTTATACGCCGCCAGCGCGTTGCTGGGGCTGGCCGGCATGGTATGGAGCGGATACAACCTGTGGCAGGCGCGCGATCTGGCGCAACAAACCGCCGATGACGCGAAGCGCACCGCGACCGCGCAAGCGCGGTATCGCGACATTACGCGCGAATTTCCCGCCGCTCCCACCACCTCGGCCAACCTCGTCCAGGCTGTCGAGATGTATCAGAAGATTTCCAAAACCGTCCGCTCGCCGCAACCGTTCATGCGCGTCGTGGCGCGCGCCATCCAGCCGCACCCCGAGGTCTACCTGCAGGAAATCCGCTGGAACGCCACCGCGGCGAATACCGAGGCGCCGGGCGCGGCCCACGCAGGACAAAGCGGCGCCGTCACGGGCGAAATTCGTCCCTTTCACGGAGACTACCGCGCCGCCACCGACGTCATCAACGGCATCGCAAAGCGGCTGGGCGGCGACCCGGCGGTGGCGCAAGCGCGCGTGCTGAAGTACCCGCTGAATGTGAATCCCGCGCTGGGCTTGTCCGGCAACACCAAAGACGCCTCGGCGCATGCCGGTGTTGCCGAATTTACCATCACGCTGACGCTGAAACCTGACGCATGATTCACCCTCCCGCCCCGCGCACGCGCGCGCCGACCCTGCCGTTGATCGTGCTGATGGCGGTTCTGCTGGCGGTGACAGGCGCGCTCAATTTCAGCCTGAACAAGGTGCAGACGGCGCGACAGCAGTTCAGCGCGCAGCAAGCGCAATTGCGCGAGGCGCAAACGCGCGTGTACCAATCCGGCGCGGAAAAAGAACTGATCGTGCGTTATCTGCCCGGATACCAGCAGCTCGCCGCTCTCGGTTTCGTCGGCGAAGAACAACGCATTAACTGGCTGAATGCGTTGCGCGTGGTCAATCAGAAGGGCGGCTTGTTCGGCGTTGACTACGAAATCTCGCCGCGGCGGCCCTATATCGTACCCATCGTACCCCCACCCCTGCCGCCGCCGGCGTCGCCATCATCCCCATCGCCTCCCTTGGCGGCCGGGACCATGCATGTGATGCAATCCGTGATGAAGCTGCGTTTTCAACTACTGCACGAAGAAGACCTGCCGGCGTTTTTTGATCTGCTATCAAAACAGCAGGC